>NZ_JAJHJB010000145.1:0-609 GCF_020819555.1 Pelosinus baikalensis | reverse complement strand
ATATTTTCTAAGGAACAAATTAAATTTATCCCAACTGAACGATTTCCTTTGGCTCCTACGGTTCATCCATTTGAACAGTAATCGCTTCACGTTGTCGAGAAAGTTCTCAACCGCTTGTAAATTGTCGGTAATACAATAATAGTTGTAATAACCTATGAGAGACCGGTTTAACCTGACCATGATGTCTTTAGTGTCCATTGTTCGATGTGCTTTAAGCCATTCTTTTTGGCTCTTTAACTTGGCAGTTACCTTCTTTCGACTGCTCTTGCGTTTCACTCGAAATTGCCCTTTCTTGCTTTTACTGCAGTAGTGAGTAAAACCCAGGAAGTCAAACGTAGGTGGTTTACCTTTCCCATTGCGTTTAGAATCCTGTTCAGCGAATCTCCCAAATGGAATGATTTTCGTTTTATCCTCCGCGACCTCTAGGTTGAACATTTGAAGGCGTTTAGTGAGAGATGCATAGAAAGCCTCGGCATCACTTCGGATTTGAAAGCAGCACACAAAGTCGTCTGCATATCGAACCATATAAGCTTGGCCTTTACACTGCTTTCTGACTACCTTCTCGAACCATAGATCAAATACATAATGAAGGTATACATTGGCCAGTAT
>NZ_JAJHJB010000144.1:0-611 GCF_020819555.1 Pelosinus baikalensis | reverse complement strand
ATATTTGAAAAGTGGTGCCGAGGACCGGAATCGAACCGGTACGGTAGTCACCTACCGCAGGATTTTAAGTCCTGTGCGTCTGCCAGTTCCGCCACCCCGGCGAAAGCAATGGAGCGGAAGACGGGATTCGAACCCGCGACCCCAACCTTGGCAAGGTTGTATTCTACCACTGAACTACTTCCGCGAAAACAGTGCGGGTGAAGGGAGTCGAACCCCCACGCCTTGCGGCGCCAGATCCTAAGTCTGGTGCGTCTGCCAATTCCGCCACACCCGCATATGTTTGATGAAAATGGTGAGCCATGAAGGACTCGAACCTTCGACCCTCTGATTAAAAGTCAGATGCTCTACCAACTGAGCTAATGGCTCGAAAAAAATGGCTGGGCTAGCTGGATTCGAACCAACGCATGACGGAGTCAAAGTCCGTTGCCTTACCGCTTGGCTATAGCCCAAAATAATGGCGGTCCCGACCGGGATCGAACCGGCGATCTCCTGCGTGACAGGCAGGCATGTTAACCGCTACACCACGGGACCTTTAAATATGTATAAAACAATGGTTTATTGCGGGGGCAGGATTTGAACCTGCGACCTTCGGGTTATTTGCTGTACAATGA
>NZ_JAJHJB010000143.1:0-613 GCF_020819555.1 Pelosinus baikalensis | reverse complement strand
ACAGCATCGACTTCCCGAACCACTGCATCAAGATAAGCATAAATGATATGATAGGTAGCATCTTTAGCAGCTGCTGTTGCCCCTTGGGCAGTTCGGTTATACCTTAGCTCGCGGGTGAACACTGGCTTGAAATTTTTAAATGGCGTCAATGCCGCAAATCCGCTTTGTAAATTTGCTACGACCTCAACATTATAACCAGCAAGTCGGCTCAGTTTACCTTCCTGCAACACAGCGTCACCAAATCCAGTTTGACGTTGGGTAGCTAAGGAAACGATTCTATCATGCGTGCCCCGTGTAATAAACCAGGTAATATCATCATGCGCATTCTTGTACTTCTCTGGCAAAACTTGAATGTGATTGGTAAAGTCAGCAATAGTCGGCGCAGTTGTTGCTAAATCAGTTTTATTCGTAGACGCTTTTGCTTTTTTCACGAAACCGTCAATAATACCGAGAAATGCATAATTAGGATCCTCTGCATCAGTTGCAGTATCACCATTAAAAATAAGGTCCTGCAAATCAACACCAAACTGCTTCTGAATCATGGTGATAACCGTTTGTTCAATATTTTCTCCGCGCGCCTGCTGGTTGTACCAAACATCATCGTCCTGGATCC
>NZ_JAJHJB010000142.1:0-622 GCF_020819555.1 Pelosinus baikalensis | reverse complement strand
ACGGTCCTAAGGTAGCGAAATTCCTTGTCGGGTAAGTTCCGACCCGCACGAAAGGCGTAACGATCTGGGCACTGTCTCAACGAGAGACTCGGTGAAATTATAGTACCTGTGAAGATGCAGGTTACCCGCGACAGGACGGAAAGACCCCGTGGAGCTTTACTGCAGCCTGATATTGAATTTTGGTACAGCTTGTACAGGATAGGTAGGAGCCTTGGAAGCCGGAGCGCCAGCTTCGGTGGAGGCGTCGGTGGGATACTACCCTGGCTGTATTGAAATTCTAACCCGCGCCCCTTATCGGGGCGGGAGACAGTGTCAGGCGGGCAGTTTGACTGGGGCGGTCGCCTCCTAAAATGTAACGGAGGCGCCCAAAGGTTCCCTCAGAATGGTTGGAAATCATTCGCAGAGTGTAAAGGCACAAGGGAGCTTGACTGCGAGACCTACAAGTCGAGCAGGGACGAAAGTCGGGCTTAGTGATCCGGTGGTTCCGCATGGAAGGGCCATCGCTCAACGGATAAAAGCTACCCCGGGGATAACAGGCTTATCTCCCCCAAGAGTCCACATCGACGGGGAGGTTTGGCACCTCGATGTCGGCTCATCGCATCCTGGGGCTGTAGTCGGTCCC
>NZ_JAJHJB010000141.1:0-632 GCF_020819555.1 Pelosinus baikalensis | reverse complement strand
AAGGGCATACGGTGGATGCCTTGGCGCCAAGAGCCGAAGAAGGACGGGGTAAGCTCCGATAAGCTAGGGGGAATCGCAAGCAGGTATTGATCCCTAGATTTCCGAATGGGGAAACCCAACAATGGTAATGCATTGTTACCCATAGCTTAAGACTATGAGGAGGGCACCTGGGGAACTGAAACATCTAAGTACCCAGAGGAAAAGTAATCAAGTGAGATTCCCTAAGTAGCGGCGAGCGAACGGGGAAGAGCCCAAACCGAGTCAGTTTACTGATTCGGGGTTGAGGACCAGCATAATTCAAGTCAGGCTTAGTCGAACTACCTGGAAAGGTAGACCATAGGGGGTAACAGTCCCGTAGACGAAAAGCAGAGCAAGATGGCTGAGATCCAGAGTACCACGAGACACGTGAAACCTTGTGGGAAGCAGGGGGGACCACCCTCCAAGGCAAAATACTCCTTGGCGACCGATAGCGTATAGTACCGTGAGGGAAAGGTGAAAAGCACCCCGGGAGGGGAGTGAAAAAGAACCTGAAACCGTATGTCTACAAGCAGTCGAAGACCCTTATGTGGTCGACGGCGTGCCTATTGAAGAATGAACCGGCGAGTTACAGTAACTAGCGAGGTTAAGCAGAA
>NZ_JAJHJB010000140.1:0-634 GCF_020819555.1 Pelosinus baikalensis | reverse complement strand
TTGATCATATCCAAGGGTTTCCCCTTCGCCACGCTTGTTATAGGCAATAACCGCATTGACATCCATACTCAGGAGCTGTTTGTAAATCGAGACATAATCATACCCTGCATCCATACAGGCATGCCGGATGGAAATCGGGAGCTTCTGAATCCCTTTCAATAGGGGAATCGCTGCTTTCCCATCATTGAGGCTTCCTGAGCTCATGACGGACTGGAGGATATATTGGCTCTTGGTCCCGACCGCAAGATGTGCCTTATATCCAAACCAATATGTGTTCTTGCCTTCGCTATTTTTCTTGATGCCCCAGGCAGGTTCAATCGGCATTTCAGAACGCAGTTCTTCAAGGGAAACTTCAAGCTGGGCCTCAATCTTCTTTTCGTAGAGGGCCTTGTTCTCCTCTTCTTCCAGCTTCTGCTGGTCGTATGAAGCTTGTTCTTCTTTCTTTTTACGCCCGCGTTTTTGGGGCTCCGGTTTTTCCTTCTTTTCGCTGGCAGTCGCCTTGTCTCGTGCTTCAAAGTGGGAGGCATCGATCGCCACACTGTCGTCACTTACAAAGCCTTCGGAGATTGCCTGAAAAAGGATTAATTCCTTTTCCTGCTCCAGTACATTTGACTTGGAGAGCTTTTCAATCAGG
>NZ_JAJHJB010000139.1:0-640 GCF_020819555.1 Pelosinus baikalensis | reverse complement strand
ATAAGAGAATAGAATTGTTAAAAACTACCGGAGTGATTACATTGGGGAACATTTATCTTATTCGACATTGTGAGGCGGAAGGGCAGCCTCCTGAAGCATCGTTGACAGATAGAGGTCTTAAACAGGCGTTAAATCTGTCAGAGTTTTTCTCTTCTAGTGAACTACTCGCCACTTAACTATCCTTTCGGCTAGTTTGAAGTGGGAGCTTCCAAGGTCTAAGACCTCTTCTATTATTGCGCCATCACCCACAGACCCAACGGTCCGTGTCCGGCGCCTTGAATTCGCGGTGTTCCAACCGCTATCATTTAGGCAGCGTATCCCGCTTCTATCAATACGCGAACGCCATAATATTTCAGGTTTAGAGCAGCGTTGTGGTCTCTGTCTAGGCCCGAATCACACTGTTCACAAATATACACACGTTCGGACAGCTTAAGCTGTTCTTTCTTGAATCCACAGTTGCTGCATACTTTACTAGAAGGGAAGTATCTATCGGCAACAATATAATGCTTTCCTTTCTTCTTCGCTTTGTACTGTAGCATTAGTCGGAACATACCAAATCCGTTGTCGTGTAGTTTTTTTCCTAATTTCAAACACTGTGCCAAGTTACGCAAATCGATATCTTCTACCACAATCGCATGGT
>NZ_JAJHJB010000138.1:0-650 GCF_020819555.1 Pelosinus baikalensis | reverse complement strand
TGGCTTATTTTAACCTTACTTACATTGTTTAGTTTTCAAGGAACACATTCGATCACTAGTCAATGATCGCTCCGCTGTTTAACGCGGATCTTTATGTTAACATGAAAGGTTACTTTCTGTCAACACTTTTCTTTTAGTACTTCTTGCCAGCGTCGCTGACAACTTATTCAGTATAACACTTTGTCACACATTATGTCAAGTACTATTTTTCATCTTTTTTTCTTTGGTTCTGATCCTATGAAAAGCATTCATAACATGAGTGCTTTTACTGGCAACTACCTATCCTCCCAGCTCGTTTCCAAGCAAGTACTTTTGGCGTATGGGCTTAACTACTGTGTTCGATACTTCGACTGGCGATAATACCCCATCTGCGTCGTTACTTCTGCGCGCGCTCACTTCACGTACTGATGTACTGCTCAGTTCACGTGCTCGTCGTGCCTAGCATCTGAAGCATTCTCACCAATCTCAGAAACAATACAATAAAAAACACTCATTTATCGTTGCCCGACATAAATCGGGATATAGAACAAGTAGTGCTTACCGCAATAAGCATTTTCGAGAAAAACAAAGAGCACTCACAAAGAATGAGTGCTCTAACCAGCAACTACCTATCCTCCCAGGCCGTTTCCAACCAAGTACTTTCGGCGTAT
>NZ_JAJHJB010000137.1:0-653 GCF_020819555.1 Pelosinus baikalensis | reverse complement strand
AGCTTACCCCGTCCTTCTTCGGCTCTTGGCGCCAAGGCATCCACCGTATGCCCTTCATAACTTGACTTATTGTCTTGTTACGTCGGTTGTCAATAAACAGTCATCTGCGTTGTCACTTCTGTGGGCATTCGTTCGACGTACAGACGTACGACTCACTCTTGTCCTCGGCGTTCCTAGCATCTAACTATTTCTTGTCAACCTGTGGTTTGTGTATATTCGGGTTTAACGCCGAAATATACATTCAAAATTAATCCTAACATGCTCGGTAATCACCCTAATATTGCTATTAGAATTATTACGTTGCTTTCTTCTGTGCAGTTTTCAAAGAACATAAAAAATGGTGGAGGATAACGGGATCGAACCGTTGACCCCCTGCGTGCAAGGCAGGTGCTCTCCCAGCTGAGCTAATCCCCCACTATATGAGGATATATATTATCATGCCTGCTTACTTTATTCAACAGGCATGTTTCTGTATTCCCTCAAAACTAAGCAATGTAAGTAGATTTATAATACTACAGCAAGCACATAAGCTCCGTCTAGTATATAATCCAGATGTGTCGACCTTGGATTAGAATCCTGTATTTCAAGAATTCAAATCTCCATAGAAAGGAGGTGATCCAGCCGCACCTTCCGATACGGCTACCTTGTTACGA
>NZ_JAJHJB010000136.1:0-670 GCF_020819555.1 Pelosinus baikalensis | reverse complement strand
AGATCCAGAAAAAGCCGATGGAAGTCTATAGTGAAAAAGATGGAACTAGTAAAGTGCTTATGATTCCAGAAGCTAATATGGTAGTTACAGAAATCACTGAAACAGAATATCGTACGATTGATGATATTCTTAAGCACGAAGATGCGCTCACTCGAGTACAAGATAAAAAGACTCGTGCTATTGCCCTTAAACATAGCATTGAGGTAACTCGAAGCATTGAACTTGAAAAATTAAATTTAAGCAAAGCCAGATTGCTGTTTGATATGGAAAAGGCTAAAGGGGAAAGCAAAGGCAATGAGCATGTGGATGCTCTGCGACAGAAGATGCAAGAGAGGAAGATGAAACATGGATCCTCTTAATCGTTTTCTAGAAGCATTAGATCTGATTGGGAAAGATACGTTAGATCTCGTAGAGTTGGAAGGGGTCAACCTAAATTCTGCACAGCAAAAGGTTGAGTCGATTGATTTTAATGAGCTCATTGATCTTTACTATGATGATCCCGTAGCCTTTTCGGAAGATGTTCTTAATTTCTATCCAGATAATAAGCAGATAAAGATCATGCTTTCTGTCAGGGATAACAAGAGAACCTCAGTCCGATCTGGGCAGGGCGTTGGCAAAACTGCAACTGTGGCCTGTATCATCATCTGGTATATGCTTTTTCGAGAAGGCG
>NZ_JAJHJB010000013.1:0-114002 GCF_020819555.1 Pelosinus baikalensis | reverse complement strand
GGCATATTGTTCAAATCTTCTAGGGGGCTAAAAAGGAACCACAAAGACGCAAAGGGCACAAAAACTTATAAAATTCTATAGAAAAGGGCCGTCAGTTGCAGCAAGTTATGTGCTGTAACTGATGACCCTTAGTAATAAATATATAGGATTACTTATTTAAAAATCCCAAAAGGTTTACCTGTAGGTAAAAAAACTCTGCCAAAATGATGATTTAATACGACTGCAGCGGAACCATAGAAAGAAAACAAGGATATCGCAAGCTCCGTATAACCAGCCACAGCATGCGCCCAATGAGCAGCGCCAAAGGCATCTAATGCTAACATTGCTAATAAAACATCAATTAATACAAAGATAATAAATAATACCTTATTGGTTTCCATCGAACCAATCGTCATAAACAGGGAAAAAATTAAATAACCAATAAATCCAAAACCAAGCTGTCCCATATCAATGCCATTCATGAGAGCTTGTCCGAAAACGCCTAGCTTTATTAACCAGCACGCTGCAACGGAAAACCAGAAGAAAGCATACCCAGCAAAAGCAGTTGCTCCAAAAATATTATTGTGCTTAAAATCCAGAGAAGCTGCCATTAATTGTGCAAAAGCCCCCAGAAATATAGCCCATGGAATCACAAAAGATAAACCGGTTGTAATTCCAAGTTTCTGGGTTGACGCGACAAAAGTCACCATTGCCAAACCAAATAATCCCAAACTAGATGGGTCTGCTACTACGATTTTTACATGTTGCGTGTTATTCATAAAAACCTCCTTCAATTTGTACTATGCTAAGTTACCACATAACCAAAATTGGTGTCAATATGCTAAAATAATTTTACATATATTTTTGATACTATTAAGGAAAGAAAATTCGAATTGGCAAAATAAGTACTTTATGCTGCTATAAAGTATGTCCTTCTTAAAAAGTTATTTGTATCTTTAGGAAGAATAGTATATTATATTAACAGTATTAAGTGAAGTGGGGAGGATGAAAATGGCTCTAATTGTAAAAAAGTTCGGTGGAAGCTCTGTTGCTACCCCTGAAAAAATTATGGCAGTAGCCCAAAGAGTTCTACGCGAAAAAGGTTCTGAAGATAAAATGGTTGTAGTAGTATCGGCAATGGGAGATACTACAGATAATTTAATTACCCTAGCCAATACCTTAGTTGGACAACCATATACATACGCTCGCGAAATGGATATGTTATTATCAACTGGCGAGCAGGTAACCATTGCTTTATTGGCAATGACCTTCAATAAATTGGGGCACCCAGCCATATCATTGACAGGCCCCCAAGCCGGCATTAAAACGAATAGTGCTTATACAAAAGGTAAAATTAACAATGTCAATCCAGTAAGGGTATTAGAGCAATTAGACAAAGGAAACATTGTTGTTGTCGCCGGTTTTCAAGGGTCGAATGCTGAAGGAGATATTCTGACCTTAGGACGGGGTGGTTCCGATACTTCCGCTGTTGCTTTAGCAGGAGCGCTAAAGGCTGATGTTTGTGAAATTTTCACTGATGTTGACGGTATCTATTCTGCTGATCCAAGGGTTGTACAAGATGCTCGTCGTATGAAAGAAATAACCTGTGATGAGATGCTGGAAATGGCTAGGCTAGGAGCAGGAGTAATGCAGCCTCGCTCTGTAGAAATGGGTAAATATTATGGTATCCCGATTCATGTACGCTCAACTTTCACCCAAGATTTGGGTACTTTTATCAGGGAGGTATGTACAATGGAAGAAAAAGAATTTATCATTAAAGGGGTCGCTCATGACACCAATGTCGCCAAAATTGGAATATTGGGTGTACCAAATCGTCCAGGTATTGCTTTTAAAATCTTTTCAGCCCTAGCAAAAGCAAATATTGATGTGGATATGATTGTGCAAAGTATACGTAATACGGACAAAGATATTATCGATATGATCTTCACCATTGCACAACCTGATTTGCCTCAAACGAAGAAAATAGTCGAAGAGTTAGGCAAAGAAATGCAGGTTCTTGGAATTCTCATTGATGATAAGGTCGCCAAGGTATCAATCGTCGGCGCAGGAATGCTCGGCAGCCCCGGCATTGCTGCCAATATGTTCGGCGCTTTATCTGATGCTGAAGTAAATATCGAGGTTATTAGCACCTCAGAAATCAGCATCTCCTGCATCATTCAAGCTGATCGCGTAAAAGAAGCCGTAAACGCAATTCATGCCCGTTTCTTTCCTAAGAATCCTGAATAATACAAGAAAAATACTAACAAAATGAATCGAATCACAAAGACGCAAAGGACACAAAGGGTTTTATTTTATATTTTTCGTGTACTCCTTTGTGTGCCGCAGCAGCGGCATTGTGCCTTTGTGGTTCATAAATTCTTATGTTTTTCACTTACAAAACTAATAAAGACTGATGCTATAAGAACACGCTAACATGTTAAAATAAATTAACCGCAGAGGCGCAGAGAATACAGAGAAGGTAGGATTGAAAAATCCCTCTCTGTGTTCTCTGCGCCTCTGCGGTTCCGTCGCTCTTTACTTTTCCTTCCAATTTATACTTTAAACTGCATCACCAGGTTTTCTAGTTTGTATGACATCTCCTGCAATTTTTCCGTAGAAGAGGTAATATCTTGAGCCGAAGCAGCCTGCTGTTCGCATACTGCGGCAATTTCCTGAGCACCACTAGTATTGTGAGCTGCCAAGGTACTAATATTAGCAACAGCCTGCATTGCCTCTCGGCATAAATTAACTTGATTCTCTGTTTCTACAATAATGGTATTCGCCTGCTCTTGCACATGACCGATCCCTGCAACAATTTTTTCAAATGCAGCACCGCTTGTTTGCGCAATTTCGACCCCCTGCTCTACATTAGCAAAACTTTGCTGCATCGCAGTGAAGGCACCACTACTTTCTGACTGAATTCGATTAATAATTGCTGAAATATTTTTGGTAGCTCTTGCAGATTGCTCGGCTAACTTACGTACCTCGTCTGCCACTACCGCAAAGCCTCGACCTGCCTCTCCCGCCCGGGCCGCTTCAATCGCCGCATTCAAAGCTAGTAAGTTTGTCTGTTTTGCGATTTCGGTAATTACACCGGTAATTGTGCCGATTTCTTTCGTACTTTCCCCCAGTACCTCAACTGTTTTAGCCGTATCGGCAACAAGGCTTTTAATATTTTGCATCTTAACTACCGTCTCATTGATGACCTTCTGCCCTTGAGCAGACGCTGTTGAGCATTCATTAGTAGAAGCTGCCGTCTGCTGAATACTTTCTGAGACATTCACACTAATATTCACTAATTTTTGCAGCAGTTCCTCGGTCGTCTTCGTATCTTTGCCCTGATGTCCAATTTTTTCAGCAATATCCGCGACAGACTGGGACACCTGAATACTTCCGACGCGTGATTGCTCCGAAGTAGCAGCAACCGTATTGGTAGACTCTAATACAAGGGCAGAGGATTGTTTTACAGACTGCACAATGTTTCGCAAACTAAGAGTCATGCTATTAAAGGCCATCGCAACGTGCCCTAATTCATCATGTCTATAATGTCCCATCATGTGGGTTAAATCACCTTGGGCTACAATATCTGCCCCTTCCGCTAATTCTTGCAAGGGAGCAAGGGATCGGCGAATCACAAACAAACCACTCATAAGTAAAATCATAATCATGAAAAAGATAATTTTAGTACTATTTTCTACCATATCAAAGGCCGACTGCAGTGCCTCTTTTTTGGGATAGGTGGAAACAGCAATCCAGTCCGTATTCGCAATGGGTCGATAGGAAATAAAATAATCTTGATTCCGAAATATTCCCATGGTATTACCGGACTGCTTTTCCACAGCTTCTTTATAATACTCTTCATCTAACTGTTTGGACTCTGTGACTGCCAATGAATCACTTTGATAAAATATCGGTACTCGATTTTTATTCAAAATTGTAATGGAATAGCCTGGATTTTGCGATAATATCTGCTCCACCAGATTATTTACATTCTGCATAGATAAATTAGCTCCCAGTATCCCCTGCACTTTATTATCCGCTCCTACAATAGGAACTGACGCAATGATCGTCATTTCATTGGTTACCTTACTATGTACTGGATCTGAGAAATTTACAGTTCCTTGCAATGCCTTCTGAAAATAATCCCGATCCATAATATTTACTAATGTTTTATTATCCGTACGAAAAATTTGATTTCCATCTGCACGAGCCACAAAAAGAGCCTCATTACCACCATAATAAGGCTTAACCTGAGTAAGATAATTTTCCAATCCTTCTTTTTGCATTCCGCGAATGCTGCTCGTGGAACTGGTTACCATTAAAAAATTCTTTTTAGACTGAATATTGGAACCAATATCACTAGCGATTCGGTCAACAACTTTATTATTTTTATCAATTGCAGCCTGAGTTAGGCTTTCCATTGTCTGATTCGTGAAATACCAGCCAATGATACTTAAGGGCATAACACAGATAAGAGCCATGGTAATGGTTGCCTGGGTTGCAAGAGATGACCAAGATATTTTGAAGGTAAGATTACGCAAAAGATCCAGCTTGAAAAATCGTAAAAACGTTATCATAAAATTACTCTTTCCGGAAAATTTAGGTAACTTATTTCTGTACTGCTTCAATTCTCTTAAGCATATAATCGGATTACTTTTGAATTTAGGCATAAACCTAATTTTTATATTCTTTATAAAACTCACCAGTTTTTTTAGCATGCTTCTTTCCCCCAAGCATTATTACTATACATGTAATAAATGTTATGCTCATACAATAACGTCTTACCAATTAAACAGAAAAGGTCATGATATGTACATGACCTTTTCTGTTTATTCATATTTATCCGCTAGATTATTTTTTTAATTTTGTAACAGGTACAAATCCATTTTTCTCAGCATATGTTTCTTGGAACTCTTTGCTAGTCACATAGTCAATAAAGGCTTTTACTGCACCAGTAGGTTCCCCTTTTGTAAACATACGACCAAAGGTATATACAGGGTAGCTGCCGTTAACAACGTTCTCAATGGAATATTTCACGCCATTGTAAGACAAGCCTTTTACACTTTGATCCACATAAGCAGCATCTACATAACCAATGGCACCAGGAGTACTTGCAATCGCAGATCTTACAGCACCATTTGAATCTTGAATAACAGCGTTATCAGTGAAATCAGCATTTTTAAGTACTACTTGGGCAATCGTTGCACGGGAGCCAGATGATTTCGCACGATGAATTAACGTAATTTTTTGATCTTTGCCGCCTACATCTTTCCAGTTCGTAATTTTACCAGTCAGAATGTCCACATACTGTTGTTGGGATAAATTTTCTACAGTTACGTCACTGTTTACAATGAATACAAATGGAATTCCTACCAGTCGATGTTCAACAAGCCCTTTATCTTTTAAGTTGTCTTGTAAGGCAACATCAGAATTACCAATATTAACAGACCCTGCAGCAACTTGATTTTGTCCGGTAAAAGAGCCGCCGCCTGCGATATTCACCGTTACTTTATCATATTTCTTTTGAAATTCTTCCTGTCCAGGTTTTAATAAAGGAAGCAACGCTGTCGAACCAGATGCACTTACTGTTCCTTGTACATCAGCAGCCGCCTTAGGAGCTGCTTCTTTTGTACCGCCACAGCCAGCCACCAAACTAACACCCAGCATTAAAGACATCGCCGCTACAAGTATTTTAGATTTTTTTACTAATTTCATTTGAAGACCCCCTGTAAAATTTACTATAGTTAAATTGTAAGACAATATGAACCGAAATGTGTTAAGACATTGTTACGTTTATGTTAAATCGCTTATATACTTAATCAATGCAGTAGCAACTCCGCCAAACTAATTTACACTTCTTTTTCACTGCACCAGCGGCTTCACCTAAATCAGCCGGCGTTTTGAATTTACATTCACGACTTGTCACTACTGCAATGGATAAGGAAACAATGGGGTATTCTTCTTCTATTCCATGTCGATTCTTGGCAACAATATATTCCACATTTTGGTCCTGTTCTGTATAAAAACCTCTAATGCGAACATCAAAATAATCAATAATTGTCTGGCATAAGGGTACAACATCAACGCCATGTACAATGGCAATAAAATCATCACCACCAATATGTCCTACAAAGAATTCTGCAATGTTAGCACTTTTTAATTGCAACTGAATTAGCTGTGCCGTCATACATAGGATTTTATCACCGTTGTCAAAACCATAAGTATCATTGTATGCTTTAAAATTATCCAAATCAAAGTATAATACGGAATAAGGCTCTTTTGATTCAATAATCTGCTGCAGTTTTTCTTCGATCAAAATATTCCCTGGCAAACCACTTAAGGGATTGCTATGTTTAGCCCGATTGATTTCTAACTGAGTCGTTTTCTCCAATAACTGCCGTACTGTAGTGATCCCATAATATTTTCCATATTGAGTCACCACGATATAGTCATACAGACTATCTTCATATCTGGCAACTGCCAATTTTGATACTTGCTCTAAGGGCATATCATAATCCACTATTAATGCATGATTGTCCATCAGCGACCCCACGGATCGCTTCATATAGACAGCGACTCCATATTGAGTCGCCAAATGCACTAGAAATTTATTCTTCATTAACAATCCCACTGGCACCTCTCCTTGAAGCAAGGTAATGCCCATAAGATGAGGATTTTCATTAAAATATTCCAGGACCTGACTGCCAGTAATTCCTTCTGGAAAGCCTGGATCGCGCCTGCTAATTTCTCCAATAGGCATAGTCAAAGGAGAATGAAAGGCCTCTTGTTTCTTCTGCTTGTTTTTTAATATGATATTTTCTTTCACCAAAGAATGAATCGTTAAGAACTCCGCAGCCGGTCTTTGCAGCAGATACCCTTGACCATAGGGTATACCAATTTGAATTAAAGTATTCAATTCGTCAATCGTTTCAATACCTTCTGCAATAATTTTCATATTCATTACAACGGAAAATTCATAAAATGCCTTTATTAATGCCTGTTTTAAAGCATCTTTATCAATATTCCGTACCAAATCCATATCAATCTTTATAAACTGCGGTCTTGTCTCTGCTAACAGCCGTAAGCCTGAATACCCTGCTCCAGTATCATCAATGGCAATTTTATACCCTTGGCTGGTATAATGATCTAGAACCTTGCGAAAGTTTTTGTAATCAGCGATAGAATTTTTTTCCGTAATTTCAAAAATAATATTACTCAGATCAAAATCCTGAGCTGCTACCATTTCCAGTGTGGCACCCTTTTGAAAACGCTCATCGTTTATAATGTTAGGATCAACATTAATAAACAACATCATATCTTTGGGTAATTCCTTAACCCTGGCCAAAGCTTTACTTCTGCAAAGAAACTCTAACTCCCACAATTTATTAAACTTCTCTGCAGCTGCAAATAAATCATCTGGCCGCTCTAAAGCTGAACCTTGTGGTCCACGACTCAAAGCCTCATAGCCAACAACATTTCCATCTAACAGAGAAACAATTGGCTGAAAAACAGCCTTAATGTCTTTGTTATTTAGAATTTTCCCCAATTCACTGTAGCCACTCTCTCCCCATTGTGTGTATTGGCGTTGTTGGACTAGCTGATTACATAGCACAGCTGGCATAACAGTGTTCCTCCATATTCAAATGATCTTATTTCTATCTTAATAGTAAAGAACTGGCGCTTCGTTTATGTTATGCAATGGTTATTTTTATGTTAATTTTGGGTCTTTCTTAAATTTTTTTCGTAGTCAACCTATCTCTTTTATTGTATGATTTTTCTAGAATACATTTCGTCAGGAGGCAATTATGTTTAAATGGGGTATAAAACTAAGATTGACCATTAGCTACCTCTTATTAATCTTATTTACCATGCCAGTGTTAAGCGGCTATCTTCTTTGGTATTTCTATCAGCATAATTTGGAAATTTTAACCTCCAGCTTATTAACCCATGCTCATGTTACCGAACATTTTTTAGAAACCTATATGGCAGGTCCCAATGAAAAATCCCGAATTGACCAACGCATCAAAGAATTGGCTACTAAAACAGATTTGCGTGTTACTGTCATTAATCATACTGGCGATGTACTTGCTGATTCTTGGGAAAATCCAGCCACTATGGAAAATCATCTGCAACGGCCAGAAATAGCTTCTTCACTCACCGGGCATGAAGGATCATCCATTCGCTATAGTAGTACCTTAGGGCAAAACATGTTATACGTAGCCATTCCCATACGAAATGACAACGAGATTGTAGGTTCCGTTCGCATCTCCAGTACTTTGGCGGCCATTGACGCTGGATTTAATCAAATTAAGTCCACACTTCTTATTGCCATCTTATTAACCTCTTTCTTAGCCATTCTGCTCAGTATTTGGTTAGCCAGAAAATATACTGCTCCTTTGGAAGAAATCACCGCTGCTGCCTGTGATATTGCAAATGGTAATTTAGACCGCCGCCTCCATGTACGCACTGGCGATGAACTAGAGCTACTAGCTCACACTCTTAATAACCTAACCTCAAATTTAGATGATAAAATCAACGAAACCATTGCTGAAACACAAAAATTAGATCTCATCTTACAGCATATGGACAATGCTGTCATCCTCCTTGACCGCTATGGAAAAATAACCACAGCCAATAAAATGGCCAGAGATATTTTTGACATTAAAGATGCTATGCTCAATCAACATAATATGCAAGTTCTTGGTTATAGCCAACTTGATCGCGGGGTACAGCAAGCTGCGAAGCAAGGAAAAAGTATGCTGATCTATCTCAAAACCAATATTCATAGCAGCATAAGAGTATTTCAAATATTTATTGCCCCGATTACCGCTACCGAGAATGAGATTACTAGTATATTAAGTGTATTTCACGATATTACCGCTCTGCAGGATATGCATGATCGTCAATCTGATTTTGTCGCTAATGCTTCTCATGAGCTGGCAACACCACTTACGACAATCAAAGGATTTGCAGAAACATTATTAGATGGCGCCTTAGAAGATAGCAAGCTGAGCTCTAAATTTCTTACAATTATCCATACGGAAGCGGAAAGAATGCAGCGCTTGGTGAACGAGCTCTTACAATTGGCAAAATTAAATTCTCATGAATATCGGCAGCAAGTCAAGCTAAAAGCAACTCATGTAACGCCCCTTCTCTACGCTGTAAAAGATGATCTTAGAACCAATGCAGAAGAAAAAAACATTACTGTAGACATTCAGGCAAATGCTGATCCTATTGTTATGGCTAACCCTGACTGGTTAAAGCAGATTTTGATTAATCTCTTGGATAATAGCATCAAATATACACCGCCTCTAGGCAAAGTACTGTTAACTTGTCTTCAGGAAGGCCATGAAGCGATACTCATCGTTGAAGATACGGGTATCGGTATTCCAGCTACTGATGTACCGTTGATCTTTGATCGTTTTTATCGAGTTGACCGGGCACGATCTCGTAATGCTGGCGGCACAGGCTTAGGACTGGCGATTGTAAAATTTATTGTTGAAATGCATGGCGGTAAGATTGAAGTAAAAAGTTCCGTCAACATCGGCACAACCTTTACCATTCGTTTACCACTTGCCTAAGACAATTGCCCCTACTCTTTTTGATCGTTAACCTTTTTCTAAATTCTAGGTGAAAAGATTTATAAACCACAAAGGCACAATGCCGCTGCTACGGCACACAAAGGAGAACACAAAGATATGTTTAAAGTGCCCCCTTTGTGTCCTTTGCGCCTTTGTGGTTCGCTTCGTTGTACATGTTTTTAAAAACACATCATCATTTTCTGCTTAGCAAAAATTTAATCTATTATTAATGAATTCCTAACGCAGTGTTATTTTGTAAACCTTATAATGAGAAAGAGAATACTTTCTCAATAAAGGGGGATTACGTTGAAGAAATATTATGTCTTAGACACTAATGTTCTATTACACTCTCCAAATGCCCTATACGCTTTTAATGAGCATACTATTGTAATTCCTGAAGTCGTGATTGAAGAACTGGATAAGTTTAAAAAGGAATCAACAGAACGTGGCACCAACAGTCGCAGTGTCAGTCGCATTATCGATAGTCTGCGCACACAAGGCAATTTACTAAAAGGAGTCCCCATCAATAACAGTGGTGGAATTCTCATCCTAGAATCTAATCATACTGCCACTGCCATGCCGCTTCACTGGGAAGGCGATAAAGCCGATAATCGTATTTTGCAAGTTTGCAAGGGACTGGCAGAAAGTGGTCACCAAACTATTTTAGTGAGCCGCGATACGAATATGCGTGTTAAATCTTCCATTTTAAACATTCAAGCCGAAGACTTTCGTAATGATAAAGTTTCAAATATAGACCAGCAATACACAGGACGTATAATTGCCTATACCTCTAGTGAAGTAATCAATCGCTTCCATGAAAGTACAAATCATTATATTGACCCTGATACTCTTTATGTTTTTGACGATCTGGCAGGTATATTAATTCCTGCAGTCTTAGTTACCAATCAATTCTTGCTAATACGGTCAACGGACAATGATCGTCATACCGCATTAGGCCGTTTTGATGGAAAAAAGGTCGTTCACTTACAATACCAAAATCGCAATCCTTTTGGAGTTACGCCCCGCAATGTGGGTCAAATTTTCATGCAAGAATGCCTTATGATGAGTGCTGAAGAAGCACCTTTAGTCATTTTAAAAGGTATTTCTGGAACTGCTAAAACCTTTTATGCCTTAGCAGTCGGACTTTACAACTATATGGAATGTCGTCCAAGAGAGTATCACCACATTCTAATCTGTCGTCCAAATTCAATGTTAGATGAAGGAATTGGTTTCCTACCTGGCACAGAAGCCGAAAAAATCGAACCTTACATGCGTGCGATAAAGGATAATTTATTTACATTAATGTCAGGTAACACACCCATGGAGGATAAAGATGTACTGCAAACGGAAGATACGGTTAATATGCTATTTGAAAAGCGTGTTATTCAAACCGAAGCATTGGCCTATCAAAGAGGCCGGTCACTGCAAAAGTATTGGGTTATTTTTGACGAAATGCAAAATGCTACCCCACGTCAAGCAAAGGCTGTATTAACCCGTCCTGGTCTGGGTACTAAAATCATACTCATTGGTGATCCAGCCCAAATTGATAATCCACTGTTAGACAGCCAGTCCAATGGCTTAAGCTATGCCAGCGAAAAAATGATTGGATCTAAACTATGCTTTCAGGTAACCATGCTGCCTGAAGAATGCGAGAGATCTCCCTTGGCAGCAGAAGCGGCTATGAGACTGTAATCTTTAATTGCATTATACAAAATAGGCTCGTACATTTTTTGTACAAGCCTATTTTTTTGCTTCATACAAAGTACTCGATGGCAGCATGAGGAAAATACGTATGTATTCCTTTATGCATATCCTTTTTCATTTCATCCATCGTTTCTTTTTGATATATATATTTTCCATAACCAAACTGCCCGTACTTAAATTTACGTTCCTCTTCTTTCATAGGTAATTTCGTTTCCGGAAATATATCAAGAATGTTATTTTTAGCTCTTTTAGTGAAGCGATGAGCGATTAACTCAAAAGTTATATCACTACGATCCTTTTTCGGAAGCTGTTTATCTAATTCCTGTAGTAATTGTAAATACTCCTCTTTCCAGCCAGGATAATAAAAAATAGGGGCAATAATAAAACCAACAGGATATCCCTTCTCTGCTACTTTAGCAGCGGCCTCTACCCTTTGGATTAAAGTCGGCGTTTTATGCTCATACTGGTCAATAATCGATGCTGCATTGATGCTAAAGCGAAACCGGGTATGTCCATTATGTTTAGCCGTTAATAAAGAATCCACCCGATCATGCTTGGTAACAAAGCGAAATCTGCCGAATGGCTCTCTGCCAAAAAATTCAATAGTGTTATATAAAAGCCCTGTCAAATATTCTGTAGGAATTGGATCTGAAGTAGCCGCTCCTTCAAACCAGGTGATTTCCGGTGCCCTCTCCTCAATGTAACGATTAGCCTGTCCCAATATTTCGTCCACATTTACATACACCCTTAAATAGGGTTTTTTCCCTAAGGTAGTAGCGAGATAACAATATTCACACATACTCGAACAGCTAGTGGTCAACGGCAGCTGGTAGTGAGCCGATGGCTTACATCCTGCAAAATCTAGACTCTTTCTAATACCTACAACTAAGGTGTTCTTAGCTTCTTGATAGGCTTGCTGCGAGGTATCTCCCGGTATACCCGTAATTCGATTATGAGACCCCGTTAGCGTTATAGGTACCTTCATTTCTTGTAACTGTTCATACACCTGTTGTCCAATGGGATATTCGAGTGCTTTGGGCTCAAAAAATGCTCTTTTGGGAATAAATTGATGACTCATCATACTCCCCCTATCAATTTCCTAATTATCTTCTCTTAGTGTGAACATAATCGGACAAATTCTATGCAAATCTCTCGTAAAATAAAATAAAAGCCTCCTTTAGGTTGCTTTTTTAAGTATTTTGTTGTAAATTATTCAATAGATTGAGAAAGGTAGTTGATAAGAATATGAATGCTAAAGTGATTGATCATCCGCTAATTCAGCACAAATTGTCCCTAATACGTAATATAAATACAGGAACCAAAGAATTTCGTGAATTATTAGAAGAGATCTCAATGTTAATGGCTTTTGAAATCACTCGTGATCTCCCCTTAGAAGATGTAGAAATCGAGACTCCTGTTGCAAAATGTACTTGCAAAATGCTATCAGGTAAAAAATTAGGTATTGTTCCCATTTTACGGGCTGGCTTAGGTATGACCAATGGTGTTGTCAGACTTATTCCTGCTGTTAAAGTGGGCCATATCGGCTTATACCGTGATCCCCAAACCCTAATGCCAGTAGAGTACTACTGTAAATTACCAAGCGATGTAGCAGAAAGAGACTTTATTCTAATTGATCCCATGCTTGCAACAGGCAACTCTTTAGCTGCTTCAATTGACATCCTCAAAAGAAAAGGTGCTAAAAACATTAAGTGCATGTGTCTAGTTGCCTCACCAGAAGGTATACAATTAATTAATAACTCTCATCCTGACGTAGATATTTTCGTAGCTGCGATTGATGAAAAATTAAATGACCACGGCTACATTGTCCCAGGTTTAGGAGATGCCGGCGATCGAATCTTTGGTACCAAGTAATCTTCACAGCAATTTAAGGTGTGCAGTTTTTGTCTAAATAGGCAAGGCTGTATACCTTTTTTTTGTTATCATCGTCTCATCAAGAAAAACAGACTGTACTATTAATAAAAATTACCAATAAATTTTTCATTAAATTAACATATAAATAACACATTTTTTTTGAAAAAGGTGTATAATGGACTTAAAAAATAATGAAACCGAAAGGCTGGGATACAGTATGGCGATTTGGCAAGTTGAATTAGACAGTAGAGATGTGAGTCAATATCGCAAGAAGTTGAAAAATCGCGGTTTTATCTCGGCGAGCTATTTTTCTTACAATGGCTTTGATCTCGATAAAATGAGAAAATTGGCCAAAGAAGGAAAAATTGATGCTATGCGCTGCATTATTGGAAAATCTATACGATGGTATTACTTAGAGCAACAAGCAGAAACTGCACGACTCAAGGGTGAGCTATACTAAAATCGAATATAGTCCTTCATATAGGAGAAATAGAGTCAGTGTTTCCTTGAAACAAAAAGGAAACACTGACTCTATTTCTCTTTTTTATAGAACTAGAATTTATAAGTTTAAGGGAATGTTGAACACAGAGGACACAGAGTTCGCTTAAGAGCACAGAGGTTTTTAACTCTAATTATCTTTTCTCTGTGTTCTCTGCGCCTCTGTGGTTCGGTTTACTTTATTATGTTTTAAAGGACGCGCAGCGTTTTTCTTATTATTTTGTCGCTTTTATAAAGGGTTTCGTCTAACTTTCACGAAGTCATTGTCATATAAAGGAAAATAATACCCAGGGGGATAATATGATGAAGAAACGATATTATACTTGCCTCTTTGCTGGTGAGGCTGGCTACGGAGTTATGAGTGCCGGTTCTATCATTGCCAAAGGAGCCAATCGTAATGGTTTATGGTCTTTCTTAGTAAATGAATACCCTTCCCTGATTCAGGGTGGGCTCAATTCTTGTCTGGTACGTCTGGCAGATCAATCTCTTTCATCTTATGAAGAAACCCTTGATTTTTTAGGGCTCTTTTCCCAACAAGGCTTTGATTATTATGCGGATAAGCTGAATCCAGGTGCGATTGTACTATATGATCCTGCGACTACCCAAGTGGATGAAAGCAAAGTCCCTGAAGGTACTTTACTGTATCCTGTTTCTTTAACAAGTTTCGTTCCTAAAGGCGGGGCTAAGATCATGATTAACAGTGCCATGTTAGGAAGTTTTTGCGCTCTTACAGGCTATCCTAAGAATGTGGTCATTGATGTAATAAAAAATGAATTCCACAATGCTAAAATACAGCAGGAAAACATTAAAATTTTAGAAGAAGTATATGAACATATCGTATCATCCTTACCTTCCCAGAACGTCTTTCCCTTCACTTTTCATAAACACGCGGAACCCAAGATTCTCATTAACGGCAATGAGGCTATTTCCATTGCAGCGATTCAAGCGGGCTGCAAATTTTCCGCTGGTTATCCCATGACACCAGGCTCAAGCGTTTTAAGCTATTTAGCTGATCATGGCAGAGACTATGGTCTAGTTTTTAAGCAGGCCGAAGATGAAATTGCCGCTATTAATATGCTCATTGGCGCTTCCTTCACGGGGGTACGTTCCATTGGTTCTACTAGCGGCGGCGGCTTTGCCTTAATGGTAGAAGCCTTAGGTTTTGCTGCGATAGCCGAAGTGCCCCTGGTCATGGTCAATGCCCAAAGAGGTGGTCCTAGTACTGGGCTGCCAACGCGAACCGCACAGGCTGACTTAAATTTTGTCGTCTATGCCTCTCAAGGAGAATTCCCACGGATTGTCTTAGCTCCCGGCGATATCGAAGAATATTTTTATGAAACATTTCGGGTTTTTAATCTCGCAGATAAATACCAAGTACCATGCATTATTTTAACTGATAAATATTTGGCTGATTCCTCTGTTTCTCACCCCCTCTTTGCTACTGATCATTTAACAATTGATCGCGGCAAACGGTTTGACGAAAACGCAGACCGCCAAGAACCTTATTTGCGTTATCAAAATACCCCTGATGGCATTTCAACAAGGGCCTTTCCGGGGCAAGTTGGCGGTCGCCATATTGCTACTAGTTATACTCATGGTGAGGACGGTTTTTATAGTTCGGGAAATAAGGAATACGCCCTTAACGAACCAACTGTAGCAAAAGAGAGTATGGATAAATTATATAATAAATTACCCTCTATGGAGAAAGACATACCTGCTATTAAATTTTATGGCCCATCTGAAGCTGATGTAACGATTATTGCCTGGGGCTCAACTAAAGGAGCCATCTTAGAAGCCATGGAGCAAGCAGCAATCGAAGGAATTTGCGTAAACTTTTTGCAGGTTCTCTATATTTCTCCATTTCCAGCTACCGCTGTTGAACCAATTCTACAAAAAGTCAAGAAGACCCTCCTCATTGAAGGCAATAAGACAGGGCAGCTTGGCGGCATTCTTGCCGCTCATACGGGGTACAAAGCGAACCATTCCTTCTTCAAATATAACTCTCGTGCTTTTGTGCCTTCAGAAATTCTTGCAAAGATCAAGGAGGTGCTCTTCTCTAATGAGTGCTCATGATATTAATCTATCCTATGTTCCCACTTGGTGTGCTGGCTGTGGCAATTATGGCATCATCAATGCACTAAAAAAAGCCCTGACTTCCCTTAACTTGGATTTAGAACAAACGGTACTAGCCACAGGAATTGGCTGCGCCAGTAAAATTAGCCAATATGTGAATACCTATCGCATTGAAACCTTGCACGGTCGTTCTCTGCCTGTAGCCACAGGAGTCAAATTAGCTAACCATAATCTGACTGTAATTGCCGAAGGCGGCGATGGAGATGGAATGGGGCTCGGAATGGGGCATTTCATCCATACGGCAAGACGCAATTTGGATATTACCTACTTTATTCATAATAACCAGATTTACGGTTTAACCAAAGGACAAACCTCACCTACTAGTGATTTAGGAGCCGTCACGAAGTTTACCCCTGCCCCCCTTGGCAATGTGGAACAGCCTATTAATATTGTAAAAATGGCATTAAATGCAGGAGCTACCTTTGTGGCACGAGGCTTTGTCGGCAATAGCGCTCAGTTGATTTCTCTCATGGCTGAGGCTATTAAACATCCAGGATTTGCCGTAGTTGATATTCTCCAGCCTTGCGTTACTTTTAACCATGTAAATACGTACCCATGGTATCAACAGCGTGTTAAAGTCATTGATAATATGGAAGGCTATGACCCCACCAGCCTAGACAAAGCTCTGTCTTTTGCTGGCTTATGGGGCGAACAAATCCCTATAGGCTTATATTATCGTACAATACGTCCTACCTTTCATGAATCTCTGCCCCAATTGTCTGAGCAATCCCTGATGCAACAGAAGATTGATAATGTGGATATAACAGGACTCATGAAGGAGCTTTATTAACCCAAACGAACACACTTAGTACATTGCATTGGAAAAAGCACATTCCTTTAACGAAAAAAGCACGCCCTTAAGGCGTGCTTTTCGCTTTATTCTTATACGTTATCCCATTATCTGACTAAATCATAAGTGACGCAGACAGGACGGCCTGTCCTCGGTTCCTTAACGATTTGTGCATCAATTTGAAAGACTTCTTTTAATGCATGAGGTACCATGACCTCATCAGGCGTCCCATGACAGATGATGCTCCCGTCTCTGATTGCAATCATATAATCGGCAAAACGAGCCGCTAAATTTAAATCATGTAAGACCATCACAATGGTGTAGCCCTGCTTTTTATTAAGATCACTTAAAAGCTCGAGTACCTCCAACTGATGAGATAGATCAAGGTAAGTAGTAGGCTCATCAAGCAGAATAAGATCAGTCTGCTGCGCCAGTGCCATAGCAATCCACACACGCTGACGCTGCCCGCCGGAAAGGGTATCCACAGAACGATGTTCCAATTCTGAAAGCTTTGTCACTTCCAGCGACCAGGCGATAATCTTTCTGTCGTTCAAGGCGAGCTTGCCAAAGCCCCGCTGATAAGGGAAACGTCCATATGATACCAACTCGCCTACAGTCACCCCATAAGGAGCGGTAGGACTTTGTGGCAGAATTGCCATTTTTTTAGCAATTTCCTTAGTCGCGAGGGTTGTAATATCCTCTTCATTTAAATAGACCGCCCCCGTTTTAAAGCGCAGAATGCGCCCCACTGCCTTAAGAACACTAGATTTCCCACAACCATTAGGACCGATGATGGTAGTAATTTTCCCATAGGGGATTTTCATATCTAAAGCTTCTACAATGGTACTTTCATCGTAGGCGATTGCTAACTTCTTTGTTGTGATACTATTCATTGATTACACCTGCTTTTTTAAATGAATGGCGACACTCTATCTTCCGCTTTTTGCTAGCAGATATAGAAAATAAGGTGCGCCCACAACTGCAACAACAATACCTGTCGGTATCTCCGAGGGCTGCACAAGAGTCCGGGCCAGTATATCAGATATGGACACCAGTAAAGCACCTGTTAATGCACAACACGGCAATAAAATCTGATGCCCTGGTCCCACGAGGCGACGTGCTAAATGGGGGGCTATCAGTCCAACAAAACTGATATTACCACTAACGGCGACGCAAGATGCCGCCAATGCCACTGCAGCCGCCAACAGCATCCTTCGCTCCCGTTCTACAGATACGCCCAGACCCCAAGCAATTTCCTCACCAACACCTAGCACATCAAGAACCCGTGCCTTGAAAAATACATAAGGAACCAGTACTAGCAGCCATGGAAGCAGTGCTATGACAAACTTCCAACTAGCGCCCCAAATGCGCCCCGCCTGCCATACCGTGACAAAATTAAACTGACTCTCGTCCAGAAGAATAACTAAAACAATCATGGCAGCATTGATCCCCACCTGCATACCTACTCCCGTTAAAATCAGGCGCAGAGGCGATAATCCCTCTAGATTTTTATAAGCTAATAGGTAAATCAACACTGCCGCAATGCCGGCGCCAATCAGTGCCAGAAAGGGCAGCGTGAATACAGAAAGTGCCGTCTTTGTTGGAAAAAGTAGGACAAATAGTACAACCATCAATCCAGCACCGGCGTTAATTCCTAATAGTCCAGGGTCAGCCAGCGCATTTCTGGCTATTCCCTGAATGATGCATCCTGAAAGGGCAAGTCCCGCGCCGACCAGCATAGCAATGATGATACGAGGCAGTCTGAAAGTAAACAAGACCAGATTCTCTTTATCACTGCCACCTCCGAGCAGGATGCGTAGAAGATCATGGAACGTTAAGTGGGTATAGCCCGATTTCATGCTGAAGATGATTGAAAGAATCAGTAAAATCCCTAGTACAAGAGCAATAAATTTCGAGCTTTTTTTCTTCTGTTGCTGGCCCGTAGAACCCATCTACGCCTCCCTCCTTTGTTTACGTGCTAAGTACAGGAAAAAGGGGACACCGATGAGAGCGATGATGGCACCGATTGGTGTTTCATGCAGAGGATTAAGCGTCCGCACACCCAGATCTGCCAACACCAGCAACAAACTCCCCAACACTGCCGAGGAAGGAATGATCCAGCTATAATCTACCCCTACCAAATAACGAGCAATATGGGGAATGATAAGACCGACTAAACCCACAGGTCCTACCACTGATACGGAGGCTCCTGCCAGTACTAAGACAACAAGAGCGGCAGCGAGCTTTACAATGTTCACCCTCAGTCCCAGCCCCTGAGCGATTTCCTCCCCTAAGCTGAGCAGCGAAATGGAGCGGGAAAGCAGGATCGCTGCAAATAATGTTACTGCTATACACGGAAATAGGATGCGAAGTTGCTGCCACGTCGTACCCGCAACACCACCTGCCGTCCAAAAGGCTATATCCTGTGCGACACCAAAATAAATAGCAATGCCATGGCCGATTGCTGCTAGCAGTGCACTAACAGCAATTCCTGCCAACACCAGCCTCATAGGAGTCGCTCCTCCCCGCTGCAGCGAACTAATCCCATACACCAATCCGGCACTAATCGAGGCACCGAAAAAAGAATATAAAATGAGGTAGTTATAAGATAGACCGGGCACAAAGGCAAAACAGAGAGACAGCATAAAACTTGCTCCTGCATTAAGACCCATTAGACCGGAATCCGCCATGGGGTTTTGAGTGATGCCCTGCATCACTGCACCTGCCACAGCTAAAGCAGCCCCTACTAACGCACTTGCCAACACACGAGGCAGACGTAAATCCTGTATGATTAAATGCTGCATTGAACCGGGAGTAAAGTGTACCAGCGCGTCCCATGCAGCAGACAGAGGCATCTGCACCACGCCCTGTGTAAGGGAGAATGCCATGGATATCACCAGCACACAAAGTCCAATTACAATTACTAAGAGTGCTCTCCAAGAGCGACCTGTTTTTTTTACAAAGGGATCTGAACGAACAGCGCCATTTGTTGAAACTTTCATCTATAACATCACCTCCATACCGTTTATTCAGCGCTTAGTAATCCTTATTAAGTACTGAATTGAGCGTGATGAAGACGGCTGTATATTCCCTTTGCAGCTAGCAGCTTTTGATGACTGCCTTGCTCTGCAATACCTTCTGGTGTAACTACGATGATACGATCCGCATTTTTAATTGTCGCCAGCCGATGAGCAATGACGAGAGTTGTCCGTCCCTTGGACAGCTCTGCCAGTGCTTTTTGAATTGCCATTTCTGTTTCCGTATCCAAAGCAGAGGTGGCCTCATCCAGTATTAGAATTGCAGGATTCTTAAGAAACATGCGGGCAATAGAAAGCCTCTGCTTCTGTCCACCAGAAAGTTTCACGCCACGCTCGCCGATAACGGCATCCAGACCGTCCGTTTGGGCGCGGATAAATTCATCCATTTGAGACCGCACTACCGCTTCCCATATTTCTTCTTCTGTTGCATCCATTTTACCGTACAGGATATTTTCCCGAATGGTTCCAGCAAATAGAAATACATCCTGCTGTACAATGCCAATTTGCTGCCGGAGAGATTGGAGTTTAATTTTATTAATATCAATTCCATCAATGGTGATACTTCCTGATAATACCTCATAAAAGCGAGGTAACAGGCTGCACAGGGTAGTCTTTCCTCCGCCGGAGGGTCCTACAAAGGCCACTGTTTCGCCTGTGGGAATGAAAAGGTCTACATTCTCCAGCACAGGACATTCTTCCTCATAGGCAAAGCTCACGTTGTTGTAGCGAATATTTCCTTGCAAATACGGTGCATCAATAGCGTCGGGTGCATCAACAATATCTGGGTGGATATCCATAATTTCTACAAAATTTTTAAACCCGGCAATGCCTTTGGGGATTCTCTCAACCAGAGCGCTAATCATTTGAATAGGACGGATGATGACATTGATGAGTAGAATAAAACTGAACATTTGCCCACTAGTCAACTCTCCTTGCAAAAAAAACCAGCTTCCTCCTGCTAACGCGAATAAAGATAAAAATCGCATGAGCAGGTAAGTAATCGCTGTGCTGGCGGTGAAGATCTTAAATCCTTCCATCTTGACCTTGTGGAACCATTGATTATCCGAAATGAACAGTTTTTTTTGATGCTCCTCATTAGTGAAAGCCTGCACCACACGGATGCCTCCCAGAGCGTCCTGCAGCCGGGCATAAAAACAGCCTACACTAGCAAACATCTGCCTAAAAGCACGGGTCATCTTTTTAGCGAAAACAAAGATGACTACCATTAAAAGCAGCAATAACAAAAGCGTCATCAGTGACAGCTTCCAGCTGATGGTAAACATCACTCCTAATGCACCAATCAGTGTGATGATGATGATAAATACATGTTCTGGTCCATTATGAGCCATGCTCCCCACATCCATTAGGTCATTGGAGATACGTGACATCAACTGACCAGTCCTATGGGTGTCGAAAAAACGGAAAGATAATTTCTGCATATGACTAAACAGCTCATTACGCATGTCGGTCTCTATATTGAGTCCCAGCATATTACCCCAGTAATTGATCACAACATTAAGCCCCGTATTAATGATATAGACGCTTAACAAACCTGTGCATGCTAAAAGTACCCAGTGCCAGTTGCCACTAGGCAACAATTTGTCCACTACTTGCGCGACCGCCAAGGGAAAAACCAATTCCAAAGCGGACATTATTACCGCACAGGAAAAATCTAATAAGAACAGCCCCTTGTAAGGACGATAATAACTAAAAAAACGACGAACCATTAAAATATTCTCGCTCCTTTTTCAAAAATAGCGCAACCATTATAATGTAATTTGTCGTACAGATCTATAAGGTTGCTAATGACTTACTTTGTCAGAGTTTTGACAACGCTTTTAACTCCATACTCTGTCGCAACGATTCCCACTGTAAAGCCCGATCGATCTACGAAATAGACATGCCCTCCTTTCACTGCCTGTAAGGCACTCCATATGGAGCTACCCTTCAAATCCTCAAGTTTTTTTTCAATACCCGGAACTTTCATAAAAAAAATATGATCAGGATTAAGTTCTGCCAGTCTTTCCAGGGAAATCCTCCCTGTCCTTTCAGGATAGCCATTGGGGGCGTGCAATCCCAAACCACTTTGATCATCAAAATACGCGGGATAATTCTGCTTGCCAAAGATACCAAACGATCCTTTATCGGCCAATGCTAAGAATGCAAATGTTTCCTCTTGGTAGGGTAAAAGTTTATCTCGTGATTGAACAATCAGCCACTCAAGCTGCGCGATACGCGCCTCTGCATCCTGTTCTTTGCCAATCACTTTTGCAATTTCCCTGGGCACACTTCTCCAATCAAGGGAAAGCGGCTGTGTATCTAACAAGACAACAGGAGCAATCTTGGATAATTCATCATATATCTCTTCGTTATATCTTGTACCAATGATTAACTCAGGTTCAACATCAAGCAATTTTTCAAGATTAATACTGGTTTGGCTTCCCAAGTCAATTAGCGAATTTGCTGCCAGATACGGTTTTAGTGAATCCCATTGTGACATAACAGTAACTTGAGGTGCTGCAACAGGTGGTGCATTCAGTGCAAACATCGTTTCTACGAGGGGGAAAGCCACTATGGCAATTCGCTGGGGCTGCTTTTCAATAATAATTTTATTACCTTTTGAATCTATGTAAGTCCGAGGGAAAGCTGCTTCTTTTTTTCCCGGCATTTCACTACTGTCAGATGATGGTTTGGAGGCAATATTTGTTTTCGGCTGGTTGCTGCATCCTACTAATCCTCCCGTAACTATTCCTAATGACAGAAGTATTACAACTATTCTTTTCATATGCCTCCTCCGTTTATTTGCCGTCACATTTCTAGCATTGATAATGAAATTCGACATCACTACAGTACTATACCAAGTAAAAAAAAAAGTAGGAATAGACATATTCCTAAATTACCCCGTATTTTTTTCAAAAAAGTTTCGCAACGTACTAGGTGAGGTACCTGTACGCTTTTTAAAAAGCTTGCTAAAATAATAAGAATCAGAATAACCGACATAATCAGAGATTTCTGATACGGAACAAGTTGTAGTGCATAGTAATTCTTTGGCGCGCTTCATCCGCTGAGATATTAAATATTCATTTGGACTCATCTTCACGTGTTTTTGGAACAAATAAGCAAATTGCTTACTGCTCAAACCATACTGCCCAGCTAATTTGGGGATGGTCAGCTGTTCCATATAGTGATTGTCCATATATTCAATTGATTGTTCGACTAGCGCCCGTCCGCTTTCCTTTCGCCGATTTGTCGAACATGTCAAAACCTCATCCATGACACTTAAGAATAATGATTTCGCCCGCAGAGCCTGCAGGTTACTCGGCATTCTGCAGGTGTGACAAAGTCTTTGCAGCATATCATTAATCCGTGGGCTGTAGCCCGAGTCTAGTTCATAATGGGATAGTGCGTAAGGAAACGTGTACTTTTCACTGTCAGGAATTTTATAGTGTATCAGCACAAATTCCCAATTTGACTCCCCAAGTACCTCTTTGTCCAACGTCATTCTGGGTCCTGCATGAAAAAATCTGCCAGGTTCCATTTCATAAGGCACACCCTCGAAAGTCATTCTTGCCTTTCCTCGCAGGGGAAAAATAATTCCTGAGGCTGCTGCAGTATAAGTGGCTATACATTTTCTGCCGGGTTCTATCACAAATCTACCCGCGTCGACAATATTAAATGATATCCGGGAGAAACCGTCTGCCATATCATCAATATTAACCTTCATTGTACATGCTCCTCTTCATTAGAAATAAAATAATTATAGAATTATTTTTTTATTATTATCTTTAAGAAACTAATTGACTTTATGCTTACAATGTTCGAATATATTTATGACAATGAATATCATTATCATAAATGAATAAGCCCCAATTTGTCAATCAATCTCCTTAAGAATACTGGATTCTATATTCAATCTTTATTAAAAATAGTATTCTCAATTGAAAACTACTGAAAAAAATACATGATAATTTTGAAATATCTCCATTTACTTCAACTTTTTTGCTTGGTATGATGTTAATTACATTGATTAATTTTCGATATTATGAAAGCACATCGCAGAAAGAAGGTTTGTTATTGAAAAAAATTGCTATCTATGGGAAAGGCGGTATTGGGAAATCCACGACAGTGTCCAATGTAGCAGCGGCTATGGCCTGTATGGGGCTCCGTGTGATGCAAATCGGCTGCGACCCTAAGGCTGACTCTACCCGCAACTTAACAGGTGGACAGTCCATTCCAACGGTGCTGGATGTTTTGCGGCAAAAAGGTGACGCCGTGTTGAGCGATTTCTTAGTAGAAGGAGCTTGCGGCGTTTTTTGTGTGGAAGCCGGTGGACCAGTTCCGGGGGTAGGCTGCGCGGGGCGCGGTATTATCACTGCCTTTGAAAAACTAGCGGAATTAAACGCATTTGAACAATATAAGCCAGATATTGTACTTTATGATGTACTAGGAGATGTTGTTTGCGGTGGTTTTGCCATGCCGATCCGCGGGGGCTATGCCGATGAAGTCTGCATCGTCACCTCCGGAGAAATGATGTCGCTGTATGCCGCTGCCAATATCACTCACGCGGTCAAAAGCTTTGGAAAACGGGGATATGCCACACTCCGCGGGCTAATCCTCAATGCTAAAAACATTGATAATGAAGAATCCTTGGTTGCACAGGCTGCCAGTGAAATGGATACGCAGATTCTTTATCATCTTCCACGCGACCCACTGGTCCAGCAGGCAGAAGCACAAGGTAAAACTGTGACGGAGGCTTTTTCAGTTAGCTCTATGGCCGTGCATTATCAAACTTTAGCGGCTCTTTTATTGAAGGATTCACGCTAAATAATTTTCAGCCCAATTTGAAAGGAGCAAGGATTGTGCCCGTTTTACATGACAACATGTTGACTCATCTAAAGAAATTATCCACCCTCCAGTCAAATAAGGGAGTTCATTTTCTAACTCCCGCTGCTATTCCAGGCAGTCATTGTCCAATGAACGCTGCAGCCCGTTTAGCTGGATCGATACAAGGGCTGTCCTCACTAATAATAGGCACACAAGAGTGTGCCTATTACAGTCGATTGGTTCTTCGAGAGCCTTATGGAAAAGCTGGAGAACTCCATTGGATGTATGTGCTCGATGCCAATGAAGTAGTATTCGGCTGCCGAGAGGGTTTGAATCAGGCGCTTATTGAAATGGATCAAGCAGGCGCAAAGGCCATATTGCTGATCGTTACTTGTTTGCCAGACTTGATCGGCGAGGACATGGAAGCTATTATCCATGAGCTGCAGCCAAAACTAGCAGCGCGCCTTATTTCTATCTCTGCGCCTAATTTTGCCTGCAACGGTCACCCTTCTGGTATTTGGCGCACCTTAGAAGCTATGGCTGGCATTATGCAGCAATGTACTATTATTCCCCATAGTGCGAACCTCCTAGGTCTACACGCCGCATCTGCGTCAGAAATACCTCTTTTAACTTCCTTGTCTGCTGCCGGCGTGAAGCTGCGAGGCTTAGGACCAGACAGCACACTGGATGAGTTTCTCAGCGCACCAGATGCAGCTATTAATATTGTTCTGTCCCCTTATATGGCTCCCTTAGCAAAACGTATGGCCAATGACTTTAATACTCCTTTTGTTTATTTGCACGATAAGTACAGCATAGAAGATATTGATACGGCATACGCACGTATTGGGGAATTTTTAGCTTTGGACTTCGGTGATGCTTTCACCAAGGGGCGAAACGCTTTGAAGAAAGCGCAGGAAAGAGCTGATGTTAAGCTCAGCGAGTTAAGCTTTTTTGCAACCGATATATCCCTTGATCCCATTCCATTATCTGCTTACCTGTCCACCCAAGGTATGAAACCATTGCTGCTGCATATTGAAGAATTTTATCAGGAAGACAGGCAGTGGGCACAAGCCTTACATACCCAGGGACACGATCCCTTAGTGTGCCATCGGGTCAACAATTTGGCGGAAGTATCCGTGTTTGAAATGCTAAAACCTGCTTTTAACTTAGGACCTGTACCGCCCTCACTGAAACAGAAAATATCTCATGTTGACCAGCTGCATAAAATGAACGGCACCTTTGGTCATGAGCGAACCACCTGGCTGCTGGATAAAATAATGCAAGCGTTAGGCACGCCTGCAGCAGATTTGTCGAAAGAGGTGATGTAATGGGATTGCACCGTTTTCATCCTACGCCATCTGGACGCATGGGTACTTTGTGGGCACTTTCTAGTATACGTAATGCAGCACTAGTGGAGTTTGGTTCCATGGGACATATGCTCTATGGGCGGGCAACATTAAAAAGAATGGGGAAAGATCCAGATTGCAAACTGTATTCTACCCATATTAATGAAAGCGATATTGCCATGGGAGAAACCAATCGGCTGACGCGAGCGATTGCTGATATTGCTCTTAGGGATCAGCCTCGGGTAATTTTTGTGCTCCCCTCCACCATACCAGAAATGATTGGTACGGATTTATCTGCTCTGTGTAAGGAACTGCAAATGAGTTATCCCCATGTACGGTTGCTGCCCTTTGAAGCCGGTGGTTTCAATATCGAACTGCATCGTGGTGTGCAGGAGACTTTACTTTTGCTGGCAACAACACTGCCCCAGGATGTGCCGCCCACGCCAAATCCCACCTTTAACCTTATCGGGTCCTGCACTGACCTATTCCAGTTTAACGCAGACACCCAGGAAATTGTAAGAATAATGGAGGGCGCTTTCGGAATAAAGCCTTTATGTATAATGACTTCGGACACATCCGTTGAAGATATCGAGCACATGGGCGGCGCCCATATCAATCTGGTAATTCGCCGGGAAGGCTTGTCCGCTGCCTGCCATTTACAACAGCGGTTTGGTATCCCTTTATTCGAGGGGCGCCCCTATGGCATGCAGGGTACATACTCTTGGCTAGAGCAAATCGCTCAAATACTGGATAAGCCCATCAATCAAAGTTTTATTTGGCAACAGCAGGATGAAGCACGACCTATTATGGAAATCGCCCCTGGCTTTTTCTCTCATCAAAAAAAACCAGTGAAATTGTCCATCGGCGGTCATGCCGATGTAGTTACAGGAATCCTTACTTATGCCTGCAGCGAACTAGGACTTACCCCTGATCTGTGCTGGTGCGATAGTCCTGCCATGGCTACAGAAGATCTGCCCTATTGGCAGGAAGCACAGTGGTCACAAACGGTAACTAACAGACATCAGGGGCTGCTCATGGCCAGTGGCGAAGTGCTGACGTGGGCCGGGCGCAACAATGCGACAATGCAAATTGCCAATCCTAGTCGAGGATGGCAAATGTACCCCTATTCTCCACCGTACATGGGATTTCGCGGTGCAATGAATATGGCGACCATGTGGATGAATGAAGTCGTACGAATGCTCTAAATTCAAATAACACCCCTCTACCACAATGGTAAAGGGGTGTTATTGTTTACTTCTTATTAGCGTTAAGTAACTTACTTGCACCCTGATCTAAGAACCAAAATAGTTCACCATTTTTGGGTGTAATCATTTGGGATGGCAATCTCAAATGATCCTGAGGTCCCTCTAGCACCTCACACACAATTTGAGCTTTACTATCCCCCGTCACTAAAAATGTAATCGTCCTGGCCTGATTAATAAGGGGTGCTGTCAAGGTCACACGATGACTATCAAGTTCTGGTAAATACACATGACCAGTCCAATGTTTTTTTTCTTGTAATACGGAAGTGTTAGGAAATAAAGAAGCTGTATGCCCATCAGATCCTAAGCCAAGAAAAATAAAATCAAATTGAGGCTCCTCTTCTGAAAAGGTCGATGCAATTACTTCTTCATATTCCTTAGCTGCTTGCTCAGGAGTTGATTTGCACATAATGGGATGAATTTGTTGTTGAGGGATTGGCACATGATCTAAAAATGCCTTTCGGGCCATAAGCTGATTGCTGCGAATATCATCCGCAGGCACATATCGTTCATCCCCCCAATAGATATGTATCCCTTCCCAAGGTATCTGATCGGAGTAAGGAGGCTTTGCTAACATTTCATATATTCTCTGTGGGGTTTGCCCGCCGGCTAAGGATACAGTAAACCGACCTCTTTCTGCTACTGCCAAACATGCCTTTTCTAAGAATAATTCAGCAACTGCGCTCCCCAGAGCATCTACATTCTCATATATTGTAATCATGCTTTTCTTCCTTCTTTTCTATCGAATTCTAAGCAGGCAGGAACCAACCATGTTCTTCCATCTTGGGTAATCAACTCTTCAGCAGATTTAGGTCCCCACTCACTAGGTGCATAATTAGGGAAATCTGCAGGAGAAGTCTCTTCCCAGTGTTCTAATACGGACTCTAATACAGACCAAGCTGTTTCTACCTGATCATTTCTCATAAACAGCCCAGGATCGCCACGCACAACGTCCAACAGCAATGTTTCATACGCTTCGGGAGAAGAAGACTGAAATACTTCCTGATAGGTATAATGCATTTCCACAGGTTTAATCTTCATCCCCGGTCCCGGCTCTTTTGCCTGTGTTCGCAGCATAATACCTTCCTTAGGCTCAATTTGAATCGCCAGGCGATTGGACTGCATGACCTTATCAGAAAAAGGATGATGTGGTACCGGCCTAAACTGCAGGGAGATTTCAGAAACACGACCTGGTAAATGCTTACCTGTACGCAAATAAAAAGGCACTCCCTGCCAACGCCAATTATCAATAAATAACTTCATTGCAACAAAGGTTTCTCTACCTGAACCTGCCGCTACATTTTCTTCTTCTCGATAAGCAGGTACTGGAAGACCGTCTACCACTCCCTTGCTATATTGACCCCGAACAGCAAATTTTTCTACCTCATCTTTGCCTATAGGACGAATCGCATTGAGTACATCCACTCTCTTGTTACGAACTTCATCAGCCTGAAAGGAAGTAGGAGGCTCCATCGCCACCAGGCACATTACCTGTAATAGATGATTCTGGACCATATCACGTAAAGCTCCAGCCCCCTCATAATAGCCCCCTCGCTTGCCGACACCGACTTTTTCTGCCACTGTAATCTGAACATGGTCAATAAAGCTGCGGTTCCAAATAGGTTCCCACATAGCATTGGCAAAACGAAACGCCAAAATATTTTGTACCGTTTCTTTTCCTAAATAATGGTCAATGCGATAGATCTGTCCTTCATCAAAGACCCCTGTTAACACCTGGTTAACCATTCGAGCAGATTCTAAATCTCTACCAAAAGGCTTTTCTATGACAATGCGATAGCTTGTTTTTCCGCGAAAAACCTCCTGCTGTCCTAACTGTTCCACAATTTCTGTAAATAAAGTAGGAGGAGTCGCAAGGTACAATACCTTATTAGCAGACTTATACCAGCCTTTTTTTAACTCTTCCAAAAGAGACCTATAGGTTTTTTCGTCATGATAATCAGCTGCCATATAGGATATATTAGCTGCAAATTTTGACCAATCATCTTCCTTGCTTCTACCCCTGCGAGAAAATGTATCCACACCTTTACGCAATTGCTGTCGAAACATTTCATCGTCGGACGCAGTACGTGCAATGCCAATAATGCAGAAAGGATCAGGCAATAAGCCATCAATAAATAAGTTATAGATAGCAGGTATAATCTTACGCTGTGTTAAATCCCCAGATGCACCAAAAATAACAAATACAGTTGGCTCAATTTTCACATCACGCATCATCTATGCCATTCCTCCATTCCTTTTATACAGGTTATGAAATTATCCTTCATCTAACCTATTCATTACAGCAATTTTTTCTACTTTCGAATACTCTTCCAATATTATAATAATTCTTTATATTGTTATTAAACTCCTTGTGCTCCAGTATTTTACCCAAATTATTTTAAGATCAGCCTTTAGTCCCTGTTTGTAAAAGTAAATGCATTTCAAAGGATTATCCGCTAAAATAATACATATATATATATTTCTCGATAAATTTTTTATCTGTAAAAATAAGGAGCTTTTATGAAACTATTGCTGATTGAAGACGAACAACGGCTTGTTGAAGCCCTCTCTTATTTATTGAAGAAAAATGGCTATGCCACAGATATCGCTATGGACGGGGAAAGCGGCATAGAAATGGCTTTAACTGGCATTTATGATGTAATTATCTTAGATCGAATGCTTCCCAAACTTGACGGCATTTCCGTTGTACAAGAATTTCGTCACCGGGGCTTTGATGCTCCAGTCTTATTCTTGACTGCCAAAGATGCCCTTAAAGACCGAATCGAGGGACTAGACGCAGGTGCTGATGATTATCTGGTTAAGCCTTTCTCATCTGAAGAATTATTAGCAAGGCTAAGAGCCTTAGCTAGAAGAAAGACGAAAGAGCTTATCAATAAAACCATCACAGTATCAGGAATGACCTTTGATCCTTTGCGGGGTGAGGTTACCAAAGGTTCGGAAATTATTCAACTTAGTGTGAAGGAGTCCCTGCTATTAGAACTACTCATGTACAATCAAGGGCAGGTCATTACGAAAGAACGTATTTTCGAAAAGATTTGGGGTTATTATTCAGGAACTGATATCGCGAATGTAGACCTTTATATTCACTATTTGAGAAAAAAGCTAAACACAACCGCCATTAAAACAGTACGTGGTGTTGGTTATTTATTCGAGGAGAACTAGCATGTTTCACAAACTACGTCTACAGCTTGCGATTATTAACTTAATTATCATTGCTGCACTTTTTTTAATTTTAACAGTAGGTACCTATCTTTTTGCTGAAAACCAAATGAGAAATCGCGCCTTTGGCATGGGAATCAATTTTATATCTGACATACAAGCAGGCCTAATTAACGATATGCCGGATCGCGGTCCTCGGGATCAAGGCAGACATCCTCCTCATGACGAACCTCCTCAATCACCAAGGCAGCCACTAGGGCAACCACCAGAACATCCCCTTGTTTTTTTTGTTAAAACAGATGCTGACAATCAGATTTTTTTTACCTCCTCTACCCAACCCCTAGATTCCGCTTCTTTATCCACTCTTGTACAAGGAAGCCTACGCCAAAAAGAAACAACTGGAACGATTTCTTTGCAAGAAAGCTATTATTATGTAAAAACTCCCCTGCAAGACCAGTCGGGAATGATTGTCCTCTTTCAGAATTTTGATCATGAAAAGAACTTGCTTCACAGTCTCATCACGGCTTTAATCATCGTTGGCATCCTTTGCTTACTCTTATCTCTTGTCGCAAGCCTTTACATGGCAAATCGTGCTATGATTCCCATTTCCAGTGCCTGGGAGCAGCAAAAAAATTTTCTAGCGGATGTCTCTCATGAATTACGTACCCCATTAACTGTCATGCAGACGAATTTAGAAATCGTCCTTGACACTCCGGAAGGAACCATCGCCAACCAAAGTAAATGGTTGCATAATATTAAAGAAGAAACCGACGCTATGGCTAAATTAATAACCTCCTTACTCTTTTTAGCACGTGCGGATTCGCGGCAGCCATTACTAGAAAAAAAGTTTTTTTCCCTAAGTCAATCGCTTCTTCGTTCAACGGAAGCACTCGCTCCTTTAGCTGCTGCCAAAGGGATTACCCTTGAGCTTTCCATTGCTCCTGAAATCCATTTTTATGGTGATGAAGGCTCTATGAAACAGCTTGTCAGCATCTTCTTTGACAATTCTATTCGCCACACCCCTTCTGGTGGGAAGATCTCTATATTCCTATCTCAATCAAAAAAAGAAATCACCTTCACTTTCACTGATACGGGAGAAGGAATTGAAAATATGCATTTAGAGAAAATATTTGATCGCTTTTATCAGGTAGACAAATCCCGTTTTAAAGGCGGTACAGGGTTGGGACTTTCCATCGCCAAGCTAATTGTGGAAACTCATGGAGGCTCTATTAAAGCTTCCAGCCAGCTTACGTTAGGAACAAAATTCTGCATAAAATTACCCATATCCTGATTTAGGATATGGGTTTTATAACAGGAACGAACAATTGAACCACAAAGGCACAATGCCGCTGCTGCGGCACACAAAGGAGCACAAAAAAATATAAATAAAACCCTTTGTATCCTTTGCGTCTTTGTGGTTCGATTCATTTTATATGTTTTACTGTTCTATGCACTTCAAAATTCATAAATTCCCCCCCTAATCACACGGTCTGACGTTCTTCTTGCTTCAGAAGAAGCAAAACGAACGTCCCTCCGCTTCTACTTTATCCTACTAAGCCTTATAAAAGACTTTAAATATAAAGGAAAAGGGCTATTACAAAAACTCAACTGAGTTCTGAATAGCCTCTATGAATATTTACATATTCTATTTTTTATTACTTTAAAGTGTGTATATAATCAATAAGATCTTTAAATTGCGCACCATTCTTCTCAATTACTGGTTTAACGGCTTCTTGCCACTCCGCTACGTTGTCAACAGAAGTAATTGTAACGCCAGCAGCTTTAATCTTTGCGTTGGATTTTTCCTCATATTTAGCCCAGGATTCCTTTTCTGTGGCAACAGAAGCAGTGGCAGCATCTTGAATAATCTTTTGATCAGCCGGTGAAAATTTATTCCACATAGCTAAGTTCATCAGAAGTACTTCAGGAACACGCTGATGTCCATCTAAAATATAATTCTTCGCAACTGTATAGTGGTTTGCAGATTCAAATGAAGGCGCATTATTTTCTGCAGCATCAATTGTACCAGTTTGTAATGCTCCAAATACATCACCATATGGCATTACAATAGGATTTGCACCTAGAGCAGTAACCATCTCAAGGGTAATTGCACTTTGTTGTACGCGTATTTTTTGACCTTTCAAGTCGGCAAGCTTCGTAAGAGGCTTGCTGGAATAGAAGCTTCTAGCGCCAGACTCGTAGTAAGCCAATCCCATCATATTAGATGTTTGAAGGTCTTTTAGCAGTTTCTGCCCTTTATCGCTATTCAAAAATGCCCATTCTTGACTTGAGTCTCTAAATAAATATGGAAGAGCAAACAATCCCATTTGGGGGTTGAAGGAGGTAAGTGTAGCACTGCTAACTCTTGTCATATCAACTGTACCACCTGATTGAACCTGACTTACAACTGAGTTTTCATCACCTAATGTTCCGCCAGGATAAACTTCAACATTAATTCTTCCGTTTGAGGCTTGTTTAACAAGTTCTGCAAATTTCCTGTCACCGTCAGTTGTAGGATAGTCCGCTGGGTGAGCTTCAGCCAGCCTTATAGTGACTTTTGCTCCTTCACTCGCTTTTTCTTTTGAAGCACCTGAGCTACAACCTGTCAACAAAACAGCACATAACAGCGATAAGATTAGAACTGACAAACTTCTTTTCATTTTTTTAGCTCCTTTTCTAATTTATAATTTTTAAATACTAAATGTATTTAACGCATGAAATGTGGTAAATAGAGAGATAATTGAGGAACGTAGATAATTACCATCAAACAAATAAACAAGATAACATAGAATGGGAGCATGTGCCTTACGGCTCTCCCTATAGGTGTATCTGTCAAGGCACACCCTATAAACAGAACAGCTCCATGAGGTGGAATAGTCAAGCCAATTCCTAGGCTGAGCATCATAATAATTCCAAAATGGAGAGGGTCTACATGCATGTTAAGTATAACTGGCTTTAAGATTGGTGTCATAATCATAATCAATGGTGCCATATCCATCGGTGCGCTCAGCAAAATCAACAAGCAAGCTATGATAAACAATAGGATGAGCGGGTTACTGGATATTCCTAATAGAAGTGCAGTAACCATATCTGGTATACGCAAGATTGTTAAAACATAGCTAAATGCTGCAGAAGCTGCCATTAAGAAAAACACAAGAGAACAGATTCTTAATGTTTTTAATATAATTGGCCAAAATTCTTTAATGGAAATATCTCTATAAAAGAAGAAAGTAATAATGAAAGCGTACAAGCAAGCAATAGCCCCCGCTTCAGTAGCTGTAAACCAACCTGTAAAAATACCCCCTAGAATGATAACGCAAGGCATAATAGAAAATATTCCGTCAAAAATAACTTTCCCGTGTTCTTCCTTCGGTATTATTTCATTCACTGTGTAACCATTTCTAATAGCTAGAAATCGACCAGCAATCATTAAGATTGCACATATAACGAAACCAGGAAAAACACCCGCTAGGAAAAGAGCATTGATAGATGGAGCAGCTGCGCCATAAGCAAGCGCATACAAAATCAAATTATGACTTGGTGGAACAACAACACCTTGTATAGAAGCAGAAATAGTAAGGCTTGTAGCAAACTCTTTACTATAACCTTTTTTTACCATCTGCGGGATCATAACAGTGCCCACAGAAGCCATATCAGCAGCAGCTGAGCCGGAAATGTTGCCAAACAATAGACAAGCAAGGCAGTTTACCATAGCAAGGCCACCCTTAAATCGGCCAAAACCTAGCAATGCGAACTTTATTAATCGTTTCGCTAGCCCGCCTTCACCCATAATTTGACCAGCCAAAATAAAGAACGGAATGGTAAGTAACGCATAGTTATTAAGGCCATCTATCATTTTGTGAGAAATTAACTCAAGGCCAAAATCCTCCATTAAAAAAACAACTAGTGTAGAGGCGACAATACACAACGAAATTGGCACTCGTATCAGCATTAACCCAATAAATGTTATTGTAAGAACAATTATTTCAATAGTAATATGATCCATCAATGCCCACCCAATCCTTTATGTCTTTTTAAATCAACACCAAAAAATTGAAATATGCCATAGAACAGAATAAGGACACCTGATACGGGTATTGCGAGAGTTCTGTAGGCTATAGGCAAATTACCCATGGTAGGAATAGTTTGACCAAAGTCGTTTATCATAAGCTTTGTTCCATAAACAATCAAGATTAGTGAAAAGACAATTTCAAAAATCGAAATGAGCTTTTCAATATAAAAATTTGATTTTTCGCTAAATTGGATAGAAGTAAAAGCAAGGTGTATTCTTTCCCGAAAGCCCATCGCAATGCCCAAAAATGAAAACCATATAAGTAAAAATATTGTGATATCTAAAGACCAAGTCGGTGTATAGCTGAACAATTTTCTGACAAATACTTGAAAACATACAATCACGATCATTATTAGCAACATTATTTTTGATAATTCTTCAAAAGCCTTATCGATAGATAGCAGTAAACTTGATATCCACTTTACTCCGTTTTTTTGAATTTGCGCGGGTTCTTTTGAATCTGCCAAAATATCAACTCCTCATATATAATTTAATACCAATTCTTACTATCTTCACATGGTTTTACCGATAGAAAGAGCAACAGCTGCAAGGCCAGGGCGCAAGAACCGATGACAATTTAAACAGTCCTTATTTCATCCGGTGTGAGGAAATCTTGCCGTATTGGTGTGAATACATCGATCAATACTGAGTCATCCTCCAAAGAAACAACTCCATGCAAGACATTCTTAGCAGCATAATAGCTATCCCCCTGCTTAGCAATTTTAGTTTCGCTGCCAACCGTAATTTCAAAACTTCCCTTAACGACATAGCCTATTTGCTCATGTTCCGAATGGCTGTGAGGGACCCCTATGCTTCCTTTTGCGAACTGAAATTCTACTAGCATAAGTTTGTCCTCTGCAACTAGTACTTTGCGTGACGTTTTATCACCAATATCTTTTCCTTGCAGCTCTTGATTTGTAATAATCATTAAAATCCTCCTTTAGCACAGATAACAATGTCCATGATGAATTGCCATAATGCGTCTTTCCTTTAAAGTATATATGAAATTTTTTCCATTGTATTGACTGAATATTGTGGTAAAATGTTGTTGTATTGTTATTCTTAACCTGGGAGTGGTAAACTTGCCGACAATGAGTGATTTTGATTTTGAGCTCAATGCAAATCCTCACCAATTTATCCACCAGCATACTACCTCATCTCAAAATACTTGGGATAAATTCCATTCCCATCCCGGTATGGAGTTTATTTATGTTCTGCAGGGAGAGGGGTCCGCGATTATCGATCAGAATATCTATCCATTTAAACCAGGATCACTTATGTATTTTCAACCCTTTCAGTTACATAGGGTAAAGGCAGATATACCAGAAAAAACATTTTACATCCGATCAAAATTACTATTAGAACCATCTATTATTGATTCTTATTTACAAAAATTTACTGCTTTATATCGTTTTTTTCAACACCTATGGCATAGTAATCTAAATTGCCAAGTTATCCAAGTGACAAATTCTTCCCAATTTGAAACTCTATTTACACTCTATGGATCTCGTCATAAGCAATTGGAAATTACAGAAGACTTTGCTTTATTCTTCTTGCTTTTTATAACGACGGTAAAAGATCAATGGAATGTCCAAAATCAAATGGAGAGAGAGACGCAGCTTCGTCATATCCACTATGCCGAATATGTTATGAGATGGATTGATGCAAATTATCATGAAGAATTTACATTAGAATCTTTAGTAAAGGAACTTCATCTTTCACGTTTTCATATATCCCACTTATTTCGTAAAGCTACGGGAAGTAGCATCACAGAGTATCTAACCTATCGTCGTTTACGAGAAGCTTCTTTTTTATTGCGGACAACGTCTTTACCTTTACAGGAAATATGCAGTAAAATTGGCATTGGCAATATTTCGTATTTTTGCCAATTATTTAAAAGAAACATCGGCGCTACACCTTCTCAATACCGAATAAAGCAATAATTTACTTTTACCTTTTTAGCCGCAGATCACAGAGAAAAAACAGTACCTTAGCGGCACTGTTTTTTTATTTTTTATGGAAATAGGACTTGGCGACAACTAAAGCACCATTTTTTACCTAGAATAACAATATCCGTATCGCAAAAACTACAACCGAAAAGAATAGGTAGCGATATGGAAGGATGAAAACCGTTAAAATGGATCTTAGTATCATAATTCCTACTTTTAATGAAAGAAATAACGTTAAGATCATTGCTGAGAAAATTACTAGTCTATTACAAGGAAGTAATTGTTCCTTTGAAATCATTTTTGTCGATGATAGCCTTGATGACACACCTATCATTTTAGAAGAACTCTGTCAGAAATATAAGGAAGTAAAATATATTCACCGCCACAATGAAAAAGGCTTAGCATCTGCAGTTGTTAAGGGTTTTTTACATTCTCAAGGCAATCAGATCATTGTTATGGACGCTGATCTCCAGCATCCTCCTGAATTGCTCCCTTTGATGATCAAACGACTAGGACGTTATGATGTTGTCATCCCTAGCCGCTTTGTTGCTGGCGGCTCAGATGGCGGCTTAAATATAGTACGCAAATTAATCTCAGGGGTTGCCAGGGGAATTGGTTATGTTTTTATTAAAAAGCTGCGCTGTATTTCCGATTCTACTAGCGGTTACTTTGGTTTTAAACGAAGTGTCATTGAACAAGTGCAGTTAAATCCCATAGGTTGGAAGATACTTATTGAAATTCTGGTAAAAGGAAGATACCAAACCGTACATGAAATTCCTTATTCTTTTGTGGCGCGGGCAGCAGGAACATCAAAAATGAATTTGAATGAGCAATTCAATTATCTAAAACACATTGGGCAACTTATGATGTATCACCCTGAACATCGTAAATTTTATTATTTTTGTATGATTGGAACCTTGGGAGTCTTTGTTAACTTATCATTTTTACATTTTTTTCTGCATTTCCTGGGAATGGAAGAATTAACAGCTTCGGTTTATGCCTCCTCCATTGCCATGCTGCATAACTTTATGTGGAATCACAAAATAACCTGGAAAGAATGTAAACAACAAACTTTATGGAAGCAAATGATGCAATTTCCTCAGTTTGTATTAATCTGCAGTCTGGGTATCGCCATTACCACCTTATTTACCCAAGCATTTCTCTTTCTAGGGTGGAATATCTATGCCGGTCAGCTAACAGGTATTGCCGTATCTATCCTCTGGAATTTTTCTGCTAACAGCAAATGGACATGGTCTGCTACTTATTCACAAATCAATGCTGATAAAGAAAAATTAATTGTAACCCAAGAATTACCTAGTAAAGAAAATTGTATGCAAGTAGAATTTTAAAACAGAAAGGGTTCCATTACATGAAGTTTCCATCAAAAACCGTATGGTTTGCTTTTTTGATCCACACACTCATCATATTTATCTCCTATCGATTAGCTGATTACTTACCTTCTCACCCTCCAATAGGATTTGTAGATCAATCCTTATATCCTATGCCCCCCTTTATCGAAAAATTTATCCGTTGGGATGCCCATTGGTATACTTATGTTGCTGGACATGGATATGATGCAAAATCGATCGTCTTTTTTCCTTTGCTCATTATATTAATAAAATGTTTATCTTACGTAGGTTTACCCATCCCTTTTGCTGGTTTATTACTTTGCAATGTATTTGCGTTCATCAGTTTCTGGATTATGGACATAACCTTCCGTTTAGATTTTTCTCCAGAACAAGTTCACTATTCTCTCTTATCTTATGCTCTTATGCCAACTTCTCTTTTTTTAAATAGTATCTATACAGAACCTCTATTTATCACCTTTTCTCTTTTCTGCATCTATTTTTCTAGAAAAGGTCAGTGGTGGTATGGAGGAGTAGCGGGTGCACTAGCCACTTTGACCAGAAATTTGGGAATCTTTCTTTTTATTTTTTTACTTTATGAATTCTTTAAAAAGAAGTCTCTTTATACTAACTCCTTACTTGCCATGATTCCACTTTTCCTACCGCCAATTGCTCTATCATGTTTTATGCTGTACAACTTCTATCTATTGGATAATCCGATTGCTTTTATAACTACCCAACAAGACTGGGGAAGACATTTTGAACTGCCCTGGCACAATATTGCAGCTAATATCCCTTTGACTTTTTCCAATGATCCTTATAGTCAGCCTGGAGTTGCTTTAGATACATTCCTCGCGGTCAGCAGCCTCATTTGTCTATTTTTGCTCACGATTCTACCACAGTTTAAAATTCCTACCTCCTACCTCTTAATCGGCTGGCTATGGTTTCTCATCCCTCTCTGCTCTACTTCTCCCAGCCTTCCTCTGTACAGTGTTTCCCGTTTTATACTCCCGATATTTCCTCTCTATCTCTTCTTTGGACAGCTTTCCCGCAAATCCTATTATTGTTGTCTTGCCATCAATGCTTCTGTTTTATTAGTATGTACTTCTTTATTTATGAATTGGTATTGGATTGGATAATTGGTTTATATTGCCATTTTATGTTAAATTTCAATCACATAATCATGTTATAAGTGGGGGAAAATAAATTTGGATTCAAAATCAATAATAAAAAATAAGGGGGCATACAACATGGCTACAAATGATAAAAACAGCAAACAATCCATGAACTCTTCTGCAATAACTTCCAATGCAAACCAAAGTCAAAATGCACAGAATAAGCAGGCTCAAAGCAAAAACCAATATGGAACATTAACTGCTACTGCTGATGCCAATAATGATTATTCAAGTTCTGCACAAAGTCAGCAATATGGCAGCCAGCCTGGAGCATCTTCTGCCTATACTGGCAACAGCTACGCAAGCTCAACTCAAAATCAAGCAGCAAATAAAACACAACAAAGCAAAAACCAGTATGGAACGTTAACTGCTACTGCTGATGCTAATAATGAATATTCAAGTTCTGCACAAAGTCAGCAATATGGCAGTCAAGCAGGAGCATCTTCTGCCTATACTGGCAACAGCTATGCAAGCTCAACTCAAAATCAAGCAGCAAATAAAACAAAACAAAGCAAAAATCAATATGGTACCCTTACTGCCAAAGCAGATGCTAATAACGACTATACAGAATAAGAATCATAAAAAGATGCTGATGGGGTTAATCCATCAGCATCTTTTTATGATTCGTGTCCACTACAGCATCCACTCTCATGATCATGCCCGTGCCCATGTCCCCCACCACAAGCATGACGAGTACCGTCTTCTGCCAATTTTATTTTCTTCATACTTTCACATTGAGGGCAAGGAATTTCATATCCATGTTTGCCCCCCTCTGAGCATGGCTCTACCTCCCAAATATGTCCACAATCCTTGCACTCAAATTTTCTATTCTTTATCATATAATTTCCCCCTTGTATTATGATGGTCTGCCCATTTACTAGAGAGGTAACCATTTTCTTTCTAGCTGATTGTAGTATTCGCTGGAAAGTAGCCCGTGAAACTCCCATCTTTATGGCACAAGTCACTTGATCCATACCATCAAGATCTTTCAAGCGTAAAGCTTCTAGTTCTTCAACTAGAACTATAATGGTTCCTGTATTCATTTGACCATCAGGTACGAATTTTCGAAAGATCGGTTCTTGCTCTACCAAACCACAACAACGTCTTCTTGCCAAAATATCACTCCTTCAAATGGGCATATGCTCATTTATATTATATACCCCTCTGAAGAGAAAGTGCAATATATTTTTTAACATGAAGATGCGAAGAATTGCAAAAAACACGAAGAAATAACATTTCTTCGTGTCCTCATTGCGTCTTCGCATCTTCGCTTAACGATTGCTTATCCCAAGGTAACTTCCATTAAATGCTTTTTTCACGCCTAAGAGGGATCTTTTACCGCTAACAAAACCCCACCAATAATGAGTGCTGTTCCTATCCAAAAGCCGATTCCCACTTGCTCGCCAAGAAAAAAATTACCAAGCAGCGTCCCTACCAACGGCTGGAAAAAGAAGTACACTCCTGCACGGGTAGCATCAACAAGCTGCAACCCTTTATTCCAAAAAAAGAATGCACCTGCAGTTGATACGATGCCTAAGTATAATATGCCGCTCCACACCAAAGGCTCTAGCAGTACATGCTGAATTTGGATCAGGTTGATATTCGTAATTACAAAAGGCGTCATTGCCAGAGTTGCTGCCAATATTGCATAGGTTGTGACTACAAGCTGTGAATAACCACCAGGTACCTTTTTTATCAAAACAGACATAAAGGCCCAGGTTAAAGCCGCTCCCCCTAGAATTATGCCGCCAAGTTTTGAGGAATTGCCAACATCACCAACTCCAATAATACATAACACACCAAACGTCGCTAAACAAACTGATATTCCTTTTCTCAAGGTAATTGTCTCTTTTAGCAGGATTTTTGCAAAGATGACCATGAAAGCTGGAGTCGCAGAAGTAATAATTGCCCCCATTTGGGCGGAAGACAGCTGAGTCCCTGCAAATTGCGCCCAAATGGAAAGAAAGTAACCAACTAGACCAATCAAAAGGATAAGGGGTATATCTTTTTTATCAATTTTCCAAGATTGGCCTGTTGCTATACCAAAAGCAACTAGAGTAAGTAAAGCCACAATATAGCGAAACCATACTAATTCTAAAGGAGCAATAATAGTAAGTACCATCTTACTTACTACATACATACCACCCCAAATACTGGCAGCCAATGTCAAGTATATCGGACCAAGATATTGATTTATCATTTATATTCCCTCCGTCTTTTACGATTAAAAAAGGTATGCTAAACGGAAAGAATACGCTGCGCAATCCATCCGTTTAAGAAAGGAGTGCACTGGGAACATCATTTTCAAATAAAGGTTTAAAATACATGATAGTCCTCCTATCAATTTTTTTTATAATTATATCATTATACTTTTAAAGTTTAAACTCTATATGCGAAAATAAATACATATCACATCCACATATAGCTTCCTTTTTGCTCCATAGCAAGCCCGCCAAGCCAAGCACCTAAAAAGCCTCCTACTTGATGGTTACTTCCAATGATAGGCGGTACTGTCGCAAGCCAAGTAAACCCCAATGCAGCTGCAAAAATGTAAAAAGTTAATTTATTATTATGCAATTGCATTTTCTTTCTTCGATTTTATTTCTGCATTACTTTTTAACTCTCTACTTACCCAATAGAGAGGCCGTTGCTTTACTTCCTCAAATATGCGTCCAATATATTCACCAATAATGCCTAATCCCATCAATTGAATGCCTCCCAGCAGCAAGACACTGGCTGCGATTGTAGCCCACCCTGGAACCGCTTCGGTTGTAAACAAATAGATATATACTACATGCACAGTAACAAGTAGACTTAAAAAACCAGTAAGCACTCCTAAATAAAATGCCAATCGCAAAGGAACCTTTGAATAGGCTGTGATACCATCTAAAGCAAAATTTGCCATTTTTGCAATCGAAAACTTTGATTTTCCAGCAAAACGTTCAGGTGCCACAAACTCAATATACGTTTGCCGATAGCCAATATCGCTGATAATCCCTCGAATAAACCTTGCTTTCTCCTTAAAACTTTGCAGCGTTTCCACTGCAGCTTTATCAAGCAAGCGAAAGTCTGATCCGCCTTCTGTTATATGAATATTGGACATCCTATTGATCGTGCGGTAAAACATCCCTGAGGTAAACTTTTTAAACCAAGACGCCCCTTCCGTATTTTTTCGAACCGTTTGTACAATTTCAAATCCTTCTTCCCATTTACCGATTAGCTGTGGCAGCATCTCAGGTGGATGCTGCATATCCCCATCCATGGTAATAACCGCATCTCCCCTGGCATGATCCAGACCACAGGTCAATGCGATTTGATGTCCAAAATTGCGAGCCAACAAAATTCCATAAACCCGGCTATCCTGCTCTGCCAGTTTGTCCAATATAACAGCCGTTTTGTCAGTAGAACCATCATCAACAAAAATCAGCTCAAAAGAATATCCCGTGGACTCCATATGTTTACAAACAGCTTGATAGAATACTTTCATATTCTCCTGTTCATTAAAAACAGGCACGACAATTGAAATTAATTTCATATTTGTCTCTCCTTCTTAGCAGCATCTACGGCATTGTATTGATATGCCATATTTCAACGCTATTATTATAACTGCTGATTCTGAAAAAAAAATGAAAATACTCTTACCTTAATAGAAAAAAGCCCTCTGCCATCAGAGAGCCTGGACTAGGCAATTCATAAAAAACACTTCGTATTCTTTAAAACATATAAAACGCTTCGAACCACAAAGACGCAAAGGACACAAAGGGGTTTATTTATATTTTTTTGTGAACTCCTTTATGTGCCGCATCAGCGGCATTGCGCCTTTGTGGTTGGTAAAAAACTTTTAAATACTTGCAGAGTTGATTTGAGCTTTTACTTTCTTATAGGTTTCTAGAATCAAGGCAAATAGAGGGCTCACCTTCGAAATTTCAGTATATTTTTGAATTGTCGCTTCAATACCATTTTCTTTTATGTGGTTTTGTATTTCTGCAGCTTCGGGATCATCCTTAGAATCAAAAAGTAGGGCAGCAGCAATTACTAATGATAAACCAGAAGGTGTAATACCATACTCTAATGCTTGCAGCGCAGGTCCTACCAAACGATCTTTTGCTGATAATTTTCGAATAGGAGAACGCCCCACTCGGGTAACTTCATCCGATATATAGGGATTTTTAAAGCGTTTGATGATTTTATGAATATACTCTTCATGCTGCTTACTATCAAAATGATGTTTTGCGATTAACAGCGCACCCGTTTCGTGCAGCACCTTTTCTGTGATATCCAGTACATAAGAATTTTGAATTGCTTGATCAATGCTGCCTAATTTAAGCAAATAGCCAAGATAGGCCACAGCTGCATGACCGGTATTGACGGTAAACAGCTTTCTTTCAATAAATGGTCCTAAATCACTTACATAGGTAATCCCTTCTACCTGGGGTACAGCACCTAGCACCTGTGACTGATTGACAACCCACTCATAAAAAGGCTCTACGGTAACCCATAGCTTATCGTCATGCTTTTGCAAGGGAACAATGCGATCTACAGCAGCATCAGGAAAGCCAATGACCAACGTCGCCTGTTTTTGTTCTTGCTCACTAAGAGATTCATAAACAAACGATTTTAAGGCTGAACTTCCGCCAATCATGTTTTCACAAGCAATCACATTTAGAGCTTTGCCTTCTGCCTTGATTCGTTTTTGAATCCCTTTTGCAATGACAGGAGCGATAAACTTTAAAATATTCGGTCCAACAGCTGTTGTTACCAGATCAGCAGAAGCAATGGCTTCTGCGACAGCCTCTTCATTTTTGCTAAGTAAGGCAACTACACTATGAATTGCAAATGTAGTTTTTTCCTCACTGGCAAGGGACACCGTATATTCCTGGCGTCGATTGATTTCTGCAACCAATTCATCACTTACGTCAACAAAGCATATTTTATAGCCGGCTTGATGCAATAATTGTCCAATGAAACCTCTGCCAATATTACCCGCACCAAAATGTACTGCAAGCATATGCTCAACCCCTTTCGAATATTTCAATAATTGCTTCTTTGGTCGTAGCATTAACAAGAGTTTTAACATTTTCTTCTTCTGAACAAACAATTGCGATATTGGAGAGTATTTCCAAGTGCTCATCACCAATTCCCGCAATACCGATAATCAAATAAGCAATATTACCATTGCCAAAATCTACACCATTAGGTACTTGTATAATGGATATCCCAGAAGATTTTATAAATTCTTTTGACTCATTTGTGCCATGAGGAATTGCTACACCATTACCAATATAAGTCGTCATCAATTCTTCACGCTCAAACATCTTCTTGATGTAATCGTCAGTCACATGCTCCCCTTGAACCAGGAGCTGCCCAGCTAAAGTGATTGCTTCTTGCTTATTTGAAATCTTAGCATCCATTACAATTTTATCGGCAGAAAAAATTACGTTTTCCATATTACATATCTCTCCCTTTTATTTTTTTAATAATATATGCGTATAAACTTTTTAAAAAGAATGAACGTATGCCTTCCGCCTCTTTTGCGGCTAATACTGCTATAATCTCTTCTTCTACTAATAGGGAACTGATTTCACTTAAGATTTCCAGGCCCTCTCTGGAAATATTGGCAGGTGCCAAAAGCAATAATAGCTTATCAACATTGGTAAATTTATTATCCATAGATTTAATAATAATTGGTTTTTCCAGAAAATATAACATTAAAGCCGGTTTTAAAACATCTTTATTTCTACTGTGAAATAATGCTAGCTGTATATTGGAAATCCCTAGGCCGCCTAATTTTTCTCTTTCTAATAAATTCTTTATCAGTTCCTGTTTATTACTGATGATATGATTTTTCTCAAATTTTTCACAAATCAAACCCAATATGCCTTCGATATTCATATTATGATTATTTATGCTATGACAAGCAAAATTCTCGATAATTTCAATACTATGGCTAATATAAGACTGATACATTCTTAATGTTCCTAAAAAATCATCCTCTTGTAAAGGGGAAGTCGATTTGGCATTTTGCTTGCAATCGCCTAAACTTTCTAGATAGAGAGTGATATGCTTAACATCATCTCTTGTTAACAAGGGGCTAACCAAAATATATTCTTGAGAGGGAATGGATAAATGAACGGTTGAAATGATAATGTCATACTCGCTTTTAGGGGTTTTCTCCACATCAAACATGGAGATGTTTTTTGTGTAGCCAATATCGGGTAATTCTTTTTTGATTCTGCTTGCCAATATTTTTGATGATCCGATCCCACTTGCACATACAACCAGTGCATGATACTGTTTACGGCAATCACTCCGGCTTCTCTCAAGAGAAGCACCGATATGCATCACTAAATAGCCAATTTCTTCATCTGGAACAGACAACTCTGTAAAAATAGCATCGACAGCTGCTTTCACAATCTGAAACAAATGATTGTACCGACTTTTAATTTCATCCAGTAAGGGGTTGCGAATCTTCATATTCTTTTGAATGCGGAAAATTGCTGGCTCAATATGGGCCAATAAGCCTTGAATTAATGTTGGATCTTCATTTAGTACAACATCAAGTTTGTCTTCACAAAAACTAATGAGTTTATTCACCTGTAAGGCAAGTTCCACGTTTTTAAATTCAAAATAGTCGTCGTGGGCACTTCGCAATTTTGCGCCTCGCAAATGCATCGTAATATAACCAATTTCGGCAACAGGTATGTCTAATTGAAAGCGATTTCGAAGGGTCTGCACAATTTTTTCCGAAATTTGAAATTCTGGAGTACGTTCTAAGTCCTTTAAATATGCTTCATCAAAGCCAATCTTTTCACCTTTTTCAATACGTTCAATGGCCAGAGCTAAATGTATTGCTAAGCCAATAAATGAACTATCCGCTAAAGGGTAAGGAAGATCATTTTTTAAATCCCGCAGAGAATTTTCAATGATAATCAGTTTTTCTTTCTCAATTAGTCCCAACAAGCGCTCCGATACGGTACTAATATGCTTGGAAGGTTTTTCATAAATGTTGTCTCTCAATATTCCTAACAAATCAAATTCATCCAAGTTTTCCGAAATCAGCGTAGTCATCGCTTTTCGAATTGCATTTTCTGTACCATATAATTCAACACCATAACCTCTTTTGCGAATCAATGTTAAATCATAGGTTCGAATCCAAGCCTCTAACTCATCTAAATCATTGCTTATCGTTGATATTGTAGCTTTAAAATCATGAGCCATTGATACCAATTTGATCGGTTCTTTGGCTTCCAGCAGCTGACATAAAATCAACAATTTTCGTTCCTTCGCTGAATATTCTGCCACTCTTTGGCTATATAACAACGACCTGACTACTTCTTTTTGTTTTATATCACCTTCAATAAAAATACCAATACCTGCTTTTTTAACTAGCTGCAATTGATGGGCTGCTAAAAGATCTTCAAGATCATTTAGCTCTCGATGAATGGTACGTGTGCTTACCTCAATTCGCTCTGCAATTTCATTAACAGTTATTCCTTGGGCCTCGGTTAATAAAATAGTTAATATCATACGCTGTCTTGAGGTAATATTCATAACCATAACCCCTCTTTAAGAAAGAGTTCACGCTAGCTGTACAACTAGCGTGACTATTGTTTCTATGTTACTATCATATATCACATATTTGACCTTTTCAATAAAATGAAAATTGAATTTCGTCATAGGACTTGTTGACATTTCTATATGTTTTCCATTCACAAACCGTTGTTTATGCTCTTCCTCTTTTCAGAATCTCATACACCTTCTGAACCACCGCTTCAGGGGTTATACTTTCCATGCATGCTCCCTCTCCCTCCTTAGGACATCGCCTTTTATGGCAGCAGGAACAGGAAAGTGCGGAAGAAAGAACCTTATGCTGCTCTCCTTGGGGAGCATAGGTAGCAGGGTCTGTCGGTCCAAACATACCAACTGTTGGAACTTCCAGGGCTCCAGCCATGTGCAGAGGCCCTGTGTCTCCAGAGACTACTACAGAAGCCTGCTCTATGATACCTGCCATTTCCAGCAGACTGGTTTGTCCAATGGTGTTGATGACAGGAACCCCTGCCTTTGTCTCGACTTCCTTACCTAATTGAACTTCTGCTTTTCCGCCGCATAGAATGATCCGAAAATCCTTGCCAAGAAGCTTGGCTGTCTCTATGAAAAAAGCAATAGGCCAATTTTTGGTAATCCAAGTCGTCCCCAAGATGAGCACTACAATCTTCTCGTCTGGTAAAACAGCATATTCCTGCAATAAATCTCTGGCAAATTTCCTAGATTTCTCGGGCACAACAAGGCTCATTTTATGATTTACAGCCTCAATTCCTAAACAAGGCAGAACTGCGAGATATCTATTGGTAATATGCTTACTGCGGGTTTCCCCAGTCTCCGTCATAAAAAGAGAATTGAGTTCTTTTGTTCCTTTCATACCAATACGTTTTTTTGTATTTGCCTGCTTGGCAATCATTCCTGTAAGAAAAAGGCCATGAATATCAAGGACCGCATCAAACTCCCGGTCCTTTAGTTGCTTTTTTAGGTCACGCCACATTCTCAAAGCTTCTCTAAATTTAAAATTTCTAAGATAGTCTTCAAATTTTTCCCTTGACCATATAATAATTTCATCTATATAAGGATTGCCTTGTAAGAGGTCTGCTGAGACCCCACCAACCATCCATGTTATTTTACAATCGGGCCAGGCAGCCTTCAAAGAACTAGCTACGGGCGTACAATGAATCACATCACCAATTGAACTGAGTCTGATAATCAATATTTCCTTAGACACGAAAATACCTGCCTTTGTAGATTTGAACCGCTGCTCATTTTACCTATAACGTTTATAGGTATTGTACCTCATTTAGTAAAAAAAATCCTGTAACGATCATCCTATTGAAAATTACAGTTTTTTTGAAGATTGAATTCTTCACCAGTATCAAATCCTATTCATGTTATTTGTAAAAGTCGAAGTTTACCTCGTAATGTGAAATTTTCTAAACATGCTGGAATGAGTACCGTATCTCCAGGTTTTAGGCTTTCCCTCTTATCCTGATAAATAACCTCACCTGATCCTTCGATTACACAATATATGAGAAACATCTCTTTTGTTTTTTCATGTAACTCCCCAGTAACAGATAGTTTTTCCACGGAAAAGTACTGACATGTAATACTACGATCCGTAAATACACAACTTGGCTGCTCTGCGAAATTTATGACATCAAGAGCCTTATCGATATGCAGCTCTCGCAGTTTTCCATCCTTTGTTACTCGATCATAATCGTAGATTCGATAGGTTGTATCTGAATTTTGTTGTATTTCATATACCATCACGCCTTCCAGCAAAGCATGAACGATACCTGAGGGAACATAGATCATGTCTCCTGCTTTCACAGGCACTCTTTTTAGAACATCACTAATATGATGTGTTTCTACTGCCTTAATAAATGCTTCCTTGGTAATATGATTTTTAAGACCATATATGATATGTGCATCATCTTTTGCATGTACCACATACCAGGCTTCTGTTTTACCGGCTTCTCCCTCCACCCTATGAGCATACTCATCATCAGGATGTACTTGAATGGATAAATTATCATTGGCATCAAGAATTTTAATTAGTAAAGGAAAGGATTTCCCCTCTGCAAATTTCTTTCCCATTAATTTTTCTCGGTACTCTATCATCAATTGATTTAAGCTTTTACCAGCTAAATAACCGTTTTCCACGATACTCATGCCATTGCTATGACCTGATAAATCCCAGCTCTCTCCGATATGATCACTAGTAATTTCTCTGCCAAATACTTTTTTTATATTTGTACCACCCCAAAGACGTTCCTGGTAAACAGGTGCAAATTTTAACGGATACATTCTTCTACCCCCTTAATACGATATTGGAAACAAACTTTCTATGTTGGCTAACTAGTATATTCTCCTAAATTAATTCTATCATTACAATGATTTATCTTCACATCACCTATTCTATTATATACCATTTTATAATTGGTGTTCTACCTTTATCCGATGAGTTCATTTTTTTAAATAAAACTGACACCGTAAATAAACAGTGCCAGTTTTTATCCTTTCTATTCTTTTATAGCCGCCAATGTCTTATAGTTTCGAAGTCGCTCTTTTGCATCTAGTTCTGTCTTTTCAAATAAGGCCGCTGCCGCCTCTGGGAACTGTTTCATCAAGGATGCATAACGCACTTCGCCCATCAGAAATTCTTGAAAGTTCATGCTTGGTTCTTTGGAATCTAAAATAAATGGTGTTTTTCCATTTTCCTTTAATTGTGGATTATATCGATACATTGCCCAGTAGCCGCTGTCTACTGCACGCTGAGTCTCCAGTTGACTAAAACCCATACCAAGCTGTAAGCCATGATTAATGCAAGGTGCATAAGCAATAATCAGCGATGGTCCCGGATAAGCCTCTGCCTCTCGAATCGCCTTAAAGGTTTGATTCTTATCAGCTCCCATAGCAATTTGCGCTACATACACATACCCATAGCTCATGGCAATCATCCCTAAGTCTTTTTTCTTGGTTTTCTTGCCACTTGCTGCAAATTTAGCAATTGCCGCAGCAGGGGTAGCTTTCGAAGACTGTCCGCCAGTATTTGAATATGCCTCTGTATCAAAAACCAAAATATTGACATCTTCACCGCTAGCCAGTACATGATCAAGTCCGCCAAAACCAATATCATAGGCCCAGCCATCGCCGCCAAAAATCCATTGGGATCTCTTTACGAGAAAATCTCGATTTGTATAGATGGTATCTAACAAAGCATCTTGACCTTTTACCTTTTCCAAGGCGGCAATCAGTTTATCGGCTCTAGCCCTTGTGCCCTCTTTATTCTCTTTATGGATTAGCCAATCTTCACAAGCCTGCCTAAATTCTTCACCGAAAGGCAGTTTAACAGCTTTTTCAATATGAAGTGCTAATTGATTTCTCAATTGCTTTACTGCCAAGTGCATACCTAATCCAAATTCAGCATTGTCCTCAAACAGTGAATTCGCCCACGCAGGACCATGCCCGCGATGATTCTTCGTATAGGGTATGGAAGGTGCACTGCCAGCCCAGACGGAAGAACAACCCGTGGCATTGGCTACCATCATTCTCTCACCATAAAGCTGAGTGACCAGTTTGGCATAAGGAGTCTCCCCGCAGCCGGCACAAGCTCCGGAAAACTCTAAAAGCGGCTGTTCAAACTGACTGCCTTTAACGGTAAAGATATTGACCGGATTGGCTTTAGGCGAAATCTTCATAGCATAATCCCACAACGGAGCCTGCCCAAGCTGAGAAGCCAGTGGCTTCATTTGCAAAGCTTTTTCCTTCGCGGGACAAATTTGGGCACAATTGCCGCAGCCCGTGCAATCATAAGGAGAAACCGCCAGCCGAAAATTCAGGTCTTTCGCGCCGACAGCCGCCTTAGTACAAAATCCTTCAGGTGCTGCGGTTAGTTCTTCTCCATTTAGTAATATTGGTCGAATGACTGCATGAGGGCATACGTAGGAGCAATGGTTACATTGAATACAATTATCTGGCAGCCATTCAGGAACATGAATGGCAATACCACGTTTTTCGTAAGCCGAAGTACCTAAAGGAAAAGTTCCATTTTCCATGTCAAGAAAGGCACTTACCGGCAGATGATCCCCCTCCTGGCGGTTCATCGGCACCAGTACATGTTCGATAAAATCGGGAATTTCTTTTCTATGGACTGCTCCATCAAGAGCGTCTTTCCAGTCATCGGGAACATGAATTTTAACAATGGAATATATTCCTTTGTCAATGGCAGCATGATTCATAGCCACCACTTTTTCCCCTTTATTCCCGTAAGATTTCGTCACTGCCTCTTTTAGAAATCTCATCGCGTCATGCAAAGGTATAATATCAGCAATTTTAAAGAAAGCAGACTGCATGATCATGTTTATCCGTCCGCCAAGTCCGATCTCCTCAGCAATGCCAACCCCATCAATGGTATAAAATTCAATATCATTTTCCTTGATATAGCGCTTCATAACTGCAGGCAGCTTACTTTCGATTTCCGCCTGACTCCATCTACAGTTCAGAAGAAAACTGCCGCCTTTTTTAAGTCCATCTAATACAGGATAATTATAAATATAAGATTGATTATGACAGGCAATAAAATCCGCCTTATTGATAAGATAGGGGGACTTTATCGGTTGTTTGCCAAAGCGCAAGTGTGAAATCGTAACGCCTCCGGATTTCTTAGAATCATAGGCAAAATAGGCTTGGGCATACATATCCGTGTGATCACCGATAATTTTTATCGCACTTTTATTGGCACCAACTGTTCCATCTGAACCAAGCCCCCAAAATTTGCATGCTGTGGTACCGGGTACAGTCGTATCAATATCTTGACCAAGAGGCAGTGAAGTATGGTTTACATCATCAATAATCCCCACAGTGAAATGATCTTTCGGACTGACGGCTTTTAGATTTTCAAAAACCTCTTGGATATGACTGGGGATAACATCTTTGCCGCCAACACCGCAGCGTCCTCCCACAATCTGAGGTATCCATTCCTTCCCATAAAAGGCTGCCTTAACATCAAGATAAAGAGGTTCAGCAAAAGCCCCCATTTCTTTTGTCCGATCTAAGACAGCAATTTTTTCTACAGTTCTTGGAATGTATTTCATAAAATGTTCGATGGAAAAAGGACGATATAAGTGGACTGTCAGCAATCCAACCTTTTCCCCTTTCGCATTCAGATAATCAACTACTTCTTCAACCGTCTCACACATTGAACCCATGGCAATGATCATCCTGTCCGCATCTGGCGCCCCATAATAATTGAACAGATGATATTCCCGACCAGTAAGTTTAGTGATTTGCGCCATATAGCCTTCGACAATTTCCGGTAACTTCTGATAATAGCGATTGGATACTTCCCGCTGTTGAAAGTGAACATCAGAATTTTGTACGGTTCCTCTCAAGGTTGGGTGATCAGGATTAAGAGAAGATCGCCGGAACTCATCTAGAGCCTGCCAATCCAAAAGGTCAGCCAATTCCTCATATTCGAGAACCTCAATTTTTTGAATTTCATGGGAAGTTCTAAATCCGTCGAAAAAGTTTAAAAAGGGAACTTTTCCTTTGATGGCTGATAAATGAGCGACTGCTGCCAAATCCATGACTTGTTGAACGCTGCTTTCTGCCAATAAGGCAAAGCCGGTTTGCCGAGTAGCCATAACGTCTGAATGATCACCAAAAATACTGATGGCATTAGCGCCAACTACCCTGGCACTTACATGAAATACTCCCGGCAGCAGTTCCCCGGCAATTTTATACATATTGGGAATCATTAATAGCAAACCTTGAGATGCGGTATAGGTGGTCGTTAAAGCCCCTGCCTGTAAGGAGCCATGCACAGCCCCCGCTGCACCTCCTTCTGACTGCATTTCGACAATCTCTACTCTTTGACCAAAAATATTCTTTCGTCCTTTAGCTGCCCACTCATCTGCAAGCTCTGCCATGTTGGATGATGGCGTAATAGGAAAGATCGCAGCTACATCAGTAAAGGCGTAAGAAACATGGGCTGCTGCTGTATTTCCATCCATTGTTTTCATTTTTCTTGCCATAAATAACTCCCTTCTTTCTGTATTCATTCCTATTAACTAACTTTATTATGAGTATCATCTAATTCTTTTGCAGATTGATTTTTCCCCAAACCGAAAACATAATAACTTACTATGACAATCGTGCAGAATATACCTCCTACGATTAATGAAACGCGAGTATCATCATTGAACCACATTCCAATCAACACCAATAGCAGGAAAATAACCGTTACATAATTGCTAATGGGAAAAAACGGGGACTTGAAAGGATGAGTTTTCATTTCCTCTTTCCATTTTTTTCTGAATGCAATCTGACTAAATGCCAGAACAAACCAAGGGATCATGCCTGGAAGAATACTAGCACTGTAAATGTATAGAAATAATTTGGATTCTGGAGCGATGTAGTTTAAAAATACACCTAATAATAAGCAAGAAATTGTAACCATAATACTATTGCCAGGCATCCCGTTTTTTGATACCTTGCCAAAGAATTTAGGAGCTTGACCGTTCTTGGATAAGGTATAAAGCATTCTGCCTGCACTATAAATCCCACTGTTGCACCCTGACATAGCGGCAGTCAAAACAACAAAATTGATAATACCAGCAGCAGCAACAATTCCAATTTTGGCAAACGTCATAACAAAGGGACTGCCGATTGTACCGACTTGGTTCCATGGATAAATGGCTAGTATAACAAATATGGCTCCAATATAGAAAATTAAAATACGCCAAATAATATTTTTAGTAGCACGACGTAAGGTGTTTTTAGGATCTTGTGCTTCACCAGCGGTAATGCCAACCATTTCAACTCCTTGATAAGACGCCGTTACCAGACAAAGAGCAAATAAAAAACCTTCTAAACCACCAGCAAAAAATCCACCATGAATATATAGATTTTCGATACCAACAGGCTGACCGCCATTGCCGAAGCCAAAAAGAATCATGCCAAGTCCAATCACAATCATAGCAACGATCGCCGCTACTTTAATGAGTGCAAACCAAAATTCAAATTCACCATAGTACTTAACCGCAACTAAATTTGCCGTTGCCACAATCGCCACCCCTGCCAAAGCTGGCAGCCATTGGGGAATGATGGGAAACCAGTACTTAACATAAATTCCAATGGCCGTTACTTCCGCCATTCCAACTGTAACCCATAAAAACCAATAACACCAGGCAGTCAGATAACCAGCTAACGGGCTGACATATTTATGGGCATAGGTTGCAAAAGAACCTGTCATTGGCTCTAGGTAAAGCATTTCCCCCATAATGCGCATAACAAAAAACATGATAATACCTGCTAATGCATAAGCAAGCAATACGGAAGGACCTGCCCACTTTATCGTACTCGCTGACCCCATAAAAAGACCAACACCAATGGTTCCCCCCAAAGCAATCAATTCAATATGCCGCGACTTCAGACCTCTGGTTAGTTCTTTTTCTTCCATAATAATGCTCTTTCTCCTTTCAATCTTATCGAATATTTACACAGTACTGTTTTTCTTCCATTAACCTTTTGATGGCATAGATTTGTTCCTTGTCAGCAGTTTCCAGCTCCAACTCGACTTTGGCATATCCTAAAGCAACACCTTGGTTATCACGGCTATGGGTTACGGCAAGTACATTTGCACCTGCATCAGCAATCAATTGCAGCAATGTCCACAATGTCCCCGGTTTATCGGAAATCATCGTATCAAAAAAGACTTTACGACCAGACTTCACCATACCTTTATTGATAATGCGTGTCATAGTATTGACATCAATATTGCCACCGCTGATTACGGCTGCAATCTTACGCCCTTTATATTGAGAAAGGCGATGTAAGACAGCGGCAATGGCTGCAGCGCCCGCCCCTTCTGCTATGGTTTTGATCCTTTCCAGCAGCAGCAGAATGGCTCCTGCTATTTCTTCCTCGTCTACCGTAACGATATCATCAACGAAATGTTTAACAATGTCAAAATTCAAATTCCCTGGAGTCTTAACTGCAATTCCATCTGCGATCGTTGGAATTTTATCAATGGTGACAATACACTTCCTGGAGATTGCTTCGGCCATACAGGGCATATTCTTAGTCTGCACCCCGATGATTTTGATTGAAGGCTTTAGATTCTTTAAAGCAACTGCCATACCAGAGATTAAACCACCGCCGCCAATTGGCACCACCACCACTTCTACCTCAGGCAAATCTTCTAAAAGCTCCAAAGCGATCGTTCCCTGACCTGCAATCACCATGGGATCATCAAAAGGATGAACAAAGGTAGAATTCTCTTCTGCCTGAATACATCTAGCCTTTGCATAGGCTTCGTCATAAACATCTCCATGAAGAACGACTTTTGCTCCATATCCCCGAGTGGCATTGACCTTCGATAACGGCGCATGTTTAGGCATCACAATGGTGGAAGAAATGCCAAAGGTGGTGGCTGCAAGAGCTACCCCCTGAGCATGGTTACCTGCAGATGATGCAATCACTCCTTTACTCTTTTCTTTTTCACTTAGATTCGCTATTTTGTTATAGGCCCCCCGCAGTTTAAAAGAACCTGTTCGCTGCAGGTTTTCCATTTTGAGATACACATGATTGCCGCTCATCTCACTCACCGTATTGGTATACGCCAATCCTGTCCTGCAAATCACACCCGCAAGGGTTTTTCTGGCCTTTTCTACATCCTCTAAGGAAACAGGCATTGTATCACATCCTTATTGTCGGCAGTATCCAACCACTTCGATTTCTACTAATGCTTCTTTTGGTAAACTGGCTACTGCCACACAGGAGCGAGCCGGCAAATTTTTAGTAAAATAGGTTCCGTATACCTGATTGACAACCGAAAAATCCTCCATTTTCAAAATATAAATGGTGGTTTTTATAACATTGTCGAGGTCAGACCCACCAGCTTGTAACACATGCTTTACATTCTCCATAACCTGCTTGGTTTGCGCTTCAATACCTCCTTCTATCAGATTGCCTGTCTGAGGATCAATCGGAATTTGTCCGGAAGCAAACAGAAAATCCCCCACCTTTACGGCTTGTGAATACGCACCAATTGCTTCTGGAGCCTTCGATGTTCTGATTATTTCTTTCATATGTATTCCTCCCATCTTTTTCCTTGTACCTTATAATCAACAGATCTCTCTTAACGAAATCCGGACAGGTATCAAAATGCTTATCCTGCAGCAATATCTATTTCATTGCCATATATCGATAAATTGTACTTTCAGATGTTTTTAAAATGGCAGCAGCCTTTGTTATGGCCCCTTTGATCTTAAAGATTCCATTTTCACGCAGTTCCTGCACAATAGCACTCTTCTCCTCAGGTGACATTCTGTCCACTGCAATATTGTATTTGGCAATTAACTTATGAATCCCATTATCTACCACATGATCTAAAGAAGTACTTAATGATTCCGTTATTTCTGCATTGTCATTTATTTGAACTGCATTGCCAAACAATGTCTTTAAAGGAAATTCACCTAGAATTTTATGCCCCTGGTTATCAGAGGCATTTAAGATATTAACACAAAGCATGCCTATCAAACTTCCTGCTTCATCTTTAATATAATAAGTGGATGAGATTAAATTTTCTCCCCTGTCATTGCGACTTCGATAATTGACAAAAGCGTTATGCTGTAAATACGTTTTATTCTCTAGCAGCTTGAAACCTAAATCCGTTAAAGGACATCCCAAAGAACGACCGCTTATATATCCATTTCGAATTGCAATCACAGAGTTTTCAACATCAACGATATCATGTAAAAGTACTTCACAATTCGGTCCAATAATATCGGCAATAAAATCAACTAAGGGTATATATAATTCCAGCAGCTTTTTGTACTTCATATAATCTCCTTCTTTTCTGAATTATCTACTCTATATTTTTAAAGTTCGCTGTTTTGTAATAATTTCCTTTTATGGTAATAATTTTTTATCACCTATTTTTTTACAAAATTCGAGTATTACTTATATCCAATGCAAATACATCGTCTTCAGGCAGAGAAAAACGACTAGCCAAAAAATAACTAGTCGTTTTTCGTATCTCTATGGTGTATTTGTCTTAGCGATTATGCCAATATCATCCCAATTTGACCATTTGTAATATTGATCAATCCATACACTTAACTTTTTTAACCTTAGCTCTTTCATCGTGTTTGACCCATAGCAACTTCGCCTTCCTTAACTGCCGTTTCCACCTCCACGGGATGCAAGACATTCTGGTAGCCGACAGTCAGATCCAGGAAACCGTTGCCTTCTTTTATTTTTTTATAGCCTAACGTACTGGTCCGTTTGCAAAGCTGGGCATAAATCTCCGCTTCCGTAAGGGTGCGTTCAAAATCCTTTTCGCATTGATTGATGATCAGGGCCGCGGCCCCAGCAACATGGGGTGTGGCCATAGAGGTTCCGGAAAGAACGGCATAACGGTTGTCAGGATAGGTTGAAACAATCTCCACTCCCGGAGCAACCACATCAATCTCTTTATTCATCGTACTAAAGGCTGCCAGCTTTTTGCTCAGATCCACAGCTCCCACACCGACTACCTCGTTATACCCGCCGGGAAACTGTCTTTCAACCTGTCCCGTATTGCCAGCGGCGCAGACCACCAGCACCCCGCTATCCGTCGCCCGGACAATGGCGTCATGTAAGGCTGAATCATCTGTTTCCCCCCCCAATGACATAGAGAGGATACGTACTTTCTCCCCTTCAGACCCCTGCCACTGGAGAGCATAGTCAATAGCACTGATCAGATTTTGATAACCTCCGTTTCCGCTGCTGTCAAGCACCTTAAGAATCAGCAAATCTACCTGGGGAGCCATACCGACAACACCCTGGCTGTTCTCGGCAGCAGCAATAGTTCCCGCCACATGGGTACCATGCCCATTACTATCGCCAAACTGATCTGGGTCCCCATTATCGTCAGTTGTAAAGTTGCGCCCGCCAATAATACGGTCTTTCAAATCGGGATGATCCACTTGGCAGCCCGTATCCAAAATTGCAACTACCACCCCTTTGCCCCGCTTACTTGGCTCCCAAACTTCTGGTGCTTTCATTAATTGAATACCATCGGGTATTTTTTCCGCATTGTCTAAGATTTCTTTCACCTCAAAGGGTAGAAGCTTCATTTCATGCATGTTGATTCCTCCCCGCATCTTTGCCTAATTTATTATTGATAATATTCCTATGCACTACGTTCAGATTAGATTCATATTTGTCCATAAAGAAGGATAGGAAGAAAAACGCCTGCGCAGTAGTCCAAGGTTATTTCTTTTCTTCACCAGCAACAGCTTCCGAAGCAGCCTTACGCGCTCGCTGAGCCAAGTAGCATACCCAGCCCAGCAAACGACTTGGCAACGGCAGCTTGGAGCTCTACACCCGCGCCCACCATTGGATTTGGGGCAACGATTGTCGCCGAATTTAAGTTGGCATCCGCACCAAAGTTGCCCATCTGACTTGCACTAAAGTCTTTAGCAGGCGAAGGAGTAAGGGCAACTAGTAAGGGTGCTTCGAACATCAAGCTTTGACCTTGAAGACTTCCGGAATAATTAGTCCTGGATGTAAACCTGGTCTCCGGCACTCCGTATGTAAGCATTTCGTTAACGAAAATAAAAGAAGCCACCTGTGACACCGTCCCAAGAGGCTTCTTATTCCATGCAGACAATTTGTCTGCACAAAAGAATGCAAAAAATGCATCGAAATCCCCTCCCCATCTCTCGCAGGTAAAACGGTGATCGTTATACAGGCGGTTCTCCTGGCTTAGGATCATTGCGCCTCCAAACCTTCCCAGAACCATTCGTTCCAGTGGCATTTCTTGGATTTGCTCCCCATTACAGTGGCGGGACCGCGCCGGTCTTTAACCGGCTTTTCTATGAAGCCCTTACGGGCACCTGTACCTATATTTAGTTTTTCTAATTGTTTTTTTAAAGGAATTTCAAATAATTCCATTTATTCCATTATAATCCTATTTTAAAAAATATACAACACTATCTTTATGAGATAAAAAAACTTAATCAGACATTTTTTTGCGAAGAAAGTTTCACCTATTTTCTACACTTTCAGATAGCAATATCTTAGCTTGCCGCGTCGCCCACTTGATTTCGTTAGCCGTTACAGCGACTTCAAGTAACCCATGCAGATAGTAACTGCCTGTAAGCCTTGGCTGCCATTGTTCAATTGCCTTAGTAAGGTTTTCCCAGTACTCTTCACTGATTTCTTCTGGAGTGGTAATGCCTCCATCAACAATGACAGACCGAACCTTTCCATTCACTCGAACCACTATTGTGCAGCCACTTTCTAATATATTCAAAATAGCTTTGAATTCATCGCTAACAGGCGGAGCCTCTGACTTCATCCTTCGCTCCAATCGGATAGGCAAAAGATCAAAAATGCGATTCCCCTTTTTTATGATAGACTCATTGTAATCGATTAGTTTCTCTGCCAAAGAAATCCACTCTCTTGGCTCTGATGATTCCGTGACCACTTTTCGCTCACTTCTTAGCAAGTCTAACAGCTGTCTTGCTTCCTTATTCAGTTTGTAAACTCTCTTTTTTTGTTCCGTATGGACATGAAGCTCTCTGCTGTCATCGAGACCGACATAATCCTGCACTGCACGGCAGAAATAGAGAACTGCAGCTTCATTGCTCTGGCTAAGCTTCTCTTTCAGTAGTTTGGTGTACCTCGGCGGCCATAACAATACGTTTACAAGCATGGCCGAGCCCAAACCAATGAATATAACTCCTGATCTAGCAAGAGCATGTATCATAAACTCTTCCGTACTGGAACTTAAAACAAAGAGTGCAGCAACAATCCCCATGGTTATGCCGCTATGCAATTTTAATTTTATGTATATTGGTATGAGCAAAATAACGATAAAACCTGCTGAAAACGGATTGACACCAAGAAAATAGCCAAAAAGAAAGCCAGCTACAACACCAATAATATGGACAAAGATTTGATCCCGCGCTGCCCTTAATGTTAAGAAAATAGATGGCTGTATATTTATCACAGCAGAAACAGCGCCAAAGAAGGCGGGTTCCAAACCAAGCAACTTACAGATATACATTGTTATGGCAACGGCTATACCCGTTTTAATTACTCGTGCTCCAATTCTCATCTTTTCATCTCCCAGTCATAAAATCCTAATCTTGTTTTATTATTAGTAATGCATTTTTACCGATCAATCCACACATTGCATAATAATATCTTCCCCTGCAGTTACTTCCTCTGCAGGAGTTATGTGGATCTCTTTTCCTCCAGTAATGTTAATCCTTACAATACTCTCTGCATGATCGCTAGGATAACCTAGGGATAGAATCTTCTGTCCAACAGTAATCTCTTGTCCCTCACTGACCAGAAACTGTAATGCAGCGTTTAAAGCCGGGGTTTCTAATTCTACCTGAATCATCAATTGATAATGTGGCTCAATCATCATCAGTAGTGATACTGGATTTGAACATACTTGTGTCACTCTGCCGGCAGCAGGGGCAAGACAAATATCATCCCCTGTAGCAATTGCTACAGTATAACGATTCTGGGATTCTACTTCCTCTTGGATCAGTCTGCCACTTACCGGCGCATTAATTCGTACATCCTGCTTAGGAGTCGGAACATCTGCTTCTGTCAGTTGCTCATCAACTGATTTTTTCCCAATCATCTTGGAAATTTCTTCTTTTAAACCGTCGGACTGAGTTCCAAAGATAAATTGAAAATTAGTACCCATTTCCATGATTCCGACTGCACCTAAAGCTGGAAAATCCTGTTTTTTCACTGACTCTCGTTGTTTTACAGAAACTCGCAGTCTGGAAATACATGCATCCAAAGCCTTAATATTATCTGCTCCACCCAATGCTTTCACTATGTTATATGCCCTACGAGAAGTATCTAACTCATGATCAGCAAGAGGTACATCTTCCCGTCCCGGTGTTTTTAATTGAAAATGATTTATCGCCAGATGAAATACAATAAAATAGAGCGCACCAATACTGATTCCAACCGGCCATATCCATAACTGGTTGTGCCCATATTTATAAGATAGTAAATAATCAATAAAAGATGCTGAAAAGGTAAATCCCAAATGAATATCCAGCCAACTGGTCATAAGCCCGGAAACACCAGCCATTAGCACATGAAACACAAATAAAGATGGCGCAACAAAAATAAATGCAAATTCTATGGGTTCTGTAATCCCTGTCAAAAAAGAAGTTAAAGCGCCACTAATCATCAATCCCGCAATAGCCTTTCGCCGTTCCGGTTTAGCATTATAGTATATCGCAAAAGCTGCTGCTGGCAGACCGAACATCATAATCGGAAACTCACTGGCCATAAATATACCTGCCGCTGGATCACCTGCAAAATAACGATTAAAATCTCCGCGAATCAAAGTACCATCAGGGGTAATAAAGTGCCCAAATTCATATAAAAAAGCAGGATAGTATACATGATGCAGACCGATCGGTATTAACAAACGTTTTCCCGCAGCAAACAATGCTGGACCTATACTAGAGTTTACTGCAAAATGACCAATTCCATCAATTCCTAATTGGATTACAGGCCAGACAACCTGTATTAGTAAAGCCATCACCACTCCTGCTACAGCAGTAATAATCGGCACAAAACGCTTTCCCGCAAAAAATCCTAACACATGGGGCAACCTCATCTGATGAAACTGCCTATATAAGACAGCTGCAATCAGCCCCATAGCAATACCAGAAAAAACGCCCATATCAATACTCGGATTTACAGACTTTAATACTGCCAGAAAAATCAAATGACCAATCACAGCCGCCAAAGCGGCAACCGCTTGCCCATGGGAGAAACCAATCGCCACTCCTACTGCAAATAATAATGGTAAATTAGCGAATACTGCCATACCAGCATCCCGTACTGCAGGCATATTAAGTAAATCCTTTTCTCCAAACCGGAATAAAAGTCCGGCTGCCGGCAAAACAGATACAGGCAGCATTAAAGATTGTCCGATTTGCTGAAGGTATCGGAATATATCTTTCACCTGATCCACCCCTTTTTACAACAGTACCATAGCATGAAAAACGCTACCACTGTTTTACAAAATTCATTCATCTACTATCTAACATAAAGGCACCAGAAACTTCTGGTGCCTTTTCGTTAAACAAATACCTACGTTACTTTATTGTACTTTAATATTCATACGTTCTCCACGTTTTACAGTTTTCCCTTCTTCTACCACAATCAACTTACCGGCTAAATTAGTAAAAACAATAGGGGTAATCATAGAAGGTACCTTATCTTTTATTGCTTTCAAATCTGCTTTAAAGAGGCTTTGGCCTGCTTTGATACGATCTCCTTGGTTGACAAACAAAGTAAATCCTTCTCCTTTTAGATGTACCGTATCAATGCCAAAATGCACAATCATTTCTAAGCCGCTGTCTGCGGTAATCCCAACAGCATGTTTACTTTCCAGCACACTCGTTACGACCCCGTTAACAGGTGATACAATCTCACCATTACTAGGCTCAATAGCAAAGCCATCACCTACTATTTTCTGTGAAAACACTTGATCTGGCACTTGTGTGATAGCAATAATCTTTCCATCTAATGGAGCAAGAAAAGAATTGATGGAATCGCTTATTGCACTAGTTGCTGCCTGTTGCTTTATCTCCTCAGGAATAATAGTAGCATTAATTACCCCTTTTCCTGCTATAATATCCTGCATTTGTGTTTTTAGTATATCCGATTTAGGTCCAAAAATAATTTGCAGATTATCACCTATTACCATAACACCTGACGCACCAAGTGTTTTGAGTCTATCTTTATTAACCTCACTACTGTTTTTCACACTGACACGTAAGCGAGTAATGCAAGCATCTAGATGAGTAAGATTATTTTTACCACCTAACGCCTGTAAAACATCTGCTGCTAAACTAGAAGCTGGAGCATTGTATACTTCTTCTGTTCCTGTATCGTCTTCCCGCCCTGGAGTTTTTAAATTCCAAGTGCGGATAGCAAAGCGGAATCCGAAATAATAGATGACTGAAAATGCCAAACCTACAGGAATTACTAACCACCAATCCGTACGATTGGGAATAACGCCAAACAATAAATAATCAATTACACCGCCAGAAAAGGTCATACCGATTTTTACATTCAGAATCTGCATCAGCATAAAGGATAAACCAGCAAAAATCGTATGAATACCAAATAGTACTGGCGCAACGAACAAGAAGGAAAATTCAATGGGTTCAGTGATACCTGTTAAAAAGGATGTGAGGGCCGCCGAAAGCATAATACCGCCAATTGCCGCTTTCTTTTCTGGTTTTGCCTCATGATAAATGGCAAGGGCTGCAGCTGGCAGACCAAACATCATAAATGGGAACTTCCCAGTCATAAATGTACCAGCGGTAAAGGCAACACCGTCTTTGAGCTGAGCAAAGAATATACTTTGATCACCGTTAACAATTTGTCCGCTTTTACTTACATACTCACCAAACTGATACCAAAAAGGATTATAGAAAATATGATGAAGACCAAAAGGAATCAAGGCACGTTCAATAATACCGAAAACAAAGGCAGCAAGTACCTTATTAGAATCAATCATATTACGTGAAAACATGGTCAATCCTAACTGAATCGGCGGCCAAACAAAAGTCATAACCACACCTAAAACAAGGGCCGCAACCGCTGTTACAATCGGTACAAAACGTTTACCTGCAAAGAAACCAAGATAAGACGGCAATTCAATATTATAAAATCGTTTGTATACTTGTGCTGCTAATATACCCACAATGATACCGCCAAATACACCGGTTTGCAACGTAGGAATTCCGAGTACACTGCTATAGGCAGGATTGCCAGCAATCATGTCCGGAGTAATCCCTGTTACTATCCCCATAGTAACATTCATGATTAAAAAACCAACAATTGCCGCAAGCCCGGCAACACCTTCACCACCAGATAATCCAACTGCCACACCTACTGCAAACAGCAATGAAAGATTACCGAAAATAATACCACCGGCCTGTTCCATAATTTGCGCCATAGCATGAATGACGTGATTATCAAGAAAAGGCATAATACTAATCGCCGCTGGATTTTGAAAAGCATTACCAAAAGCTAATAAGAGACCTGCTGCTGGTAATAAGGCTACTGGCAGCATTAAGGCTTTCCCTACCTGTTGTAATATACCAAAGGATTTTTTTATCATTATAATTCCCCTCTCATTTTATCAATTTATTATAAAATCTAGTCTGCCCCGATTTCCTTTCGGATCACCTCCTTAAATGGATAATAAGAAAAAAATCTATGGATTATTTAAAACATACAAAACATATTCGAATTTTGTATTTTCCCACCTGAAGACATATCCTTTCTTCTATAATAAAAAAGCATGAGTCATTATGAGGATAGATCTCCTCATTAACAACTCATGCCTGCTTTACCAGTAACACGTATATACTTATTTAATTATCAATGATGCTTACCGCGAATACGCTCCAAATGAATTGTTAAATATCCGATTTCAGCATCTGGAACTTTTACTTGCAATTCCATTTCTATAATATCACCTACTTGCCTAGCAAGCTCATAGGATCTGGTAAAATCTTTTTTTAAATGCTCCATAAATGGGTTCTCAATCGCAGTATTAGTTACCACTCGGTGAATACTACTCTGTAAATGTGTAAGTAACCTTGTATAATTAAGACCGCTATTTTCCTGCAAAGGCCCTATTTGAATTTCAATATGCTGAATGACCTTACTAATAACTTGGGAGTGCTTTAAACTCTCACCAACTGACCTATTGTGCCTAGCCGCATGCAGATGCAAGGCAATAAAACCAATTTCCTCCCGGGGAATCGTTATACTTAATTTTTCAGCAATCAACTTAGCGCCTTGTGTCGCCACATAAAACTCGTCTGGATACATGACTTCAATTTCAGAGATAAAGGGATTTTTGATCTCCATGCCTTGCGACAGGCGAATTAATGTAAAATTAATATGATCTGTCAGTGCCACATAGACGCGAGGATGCAGTGCCTGGCCAAGCTGTGTCTTGGCTAACTCAATAATATCTTCTGCAACTTGTATCACTGCTGGTTCCACCTGCTCGATTAAACTTAAGGCCTGCTGCTCTGCCACACCTTCGGGAACGACATAAATTTTTTCATATTTCGGACTTTTTAACAGATCGCCTGCTTTACGTCCAAACCCCATTCCCTTACCGAGTAAAATAACATCTTGCCCAATCACGGTATTTGCTATAACTGCATTATTGCTTAAAATTCGTTGAACAGTAAATGGGCCCTCTATCGTTGCCAATTGCAACTCCCCCTGTCTTTTTAAAAGGGAATAGCCAGCAAGAAAATGATATTGGCATCCCAATTTCATTATTCTTACTGGCTAATGCCGTTACCGTAACACGCCACTCTTTATAGAAATTATATCACACCATATCTGGTCATGACAAGTAGAAATAATCAAAGGAACTGCTTAATTGAGTTAAGCTTTAGCAATTACACTTTGATTTATTCCTGCCAGCCATGTTATTTTCTGCGTTGATCTACCATCTAATGCTTTTGTTTTACTTTATTGGTGATCTGTCGGGGCATCTCAATCGCCTCCTTTTTCTATCACATTTGTTTATTTGACTCAAAAGAACCGTTTCTTAGCTTTTTTCAGATAAAGAATGAGAGAAAAATTTTACATTGGCAGTTGAATTCTAAACCTACGTAAGAATGTAATAAGTATATCATAATTAAAGGAGGAATTTAAAATGGATACTGTAATGCAAAGGAATGAAATGGTAATGAAATCAAACGTCAACTCTTACCCTATAGTGCTAGTACATGGATTTATGGGTTGGGGCAGAAACGAGGTACTGGGACTAAAATATTGGGGAGGGATAACTGACTATGAACAAGAGCTTTCCTCATATGGTTACACGGCTTATACTGCAACGGTAGGTCCTGTATCCAGCAATTGGGACAGAGCTTGTGAGTTGTATGCCTATATCAAGGGAGGAACGGTAGACTACGGTCACGCACATTCTACACAAAAGGGGCATAGCAGGTATGGAAGGACATATCCCGGTCTTTATCCTGAATGGGGCAATCTCACGACGGAAGGTAAAGTAAATAAAATTCATCTTGTGGCTCACAGCATGGGTGGTCAGACAGTACGCACCCTTGTTCAACTACTAAAGGAAGGCAGTGACGAGGAAAGAAATGCAACGTCATCCCAATTAAGTTCTCTCTTCGCAGGCGGTAAATCGTGGGTTCACAGTGTTACTACTATTGCTTCTACTCATGATGGTACCACACTTGCAGACGGAATCAATATTTTTGGAGATTTTGCTAAGAATTTAGTAGCTTCTCTAGCATCTTTTACCGGTGCAGGTGAAAAGCTTATCTATGATTTCAAACTTGATCAGTGGGGTTTGAATAAAAAGTCAGGGGAAAGCCTTACAGACTATACAAACAGGGTGTTTAACAGCACTATCTGGAATAGTACGGATGACCTTGCAAATTGGGATTTAAGTACTGATGGGGCTCGCGTGCTTAATCAATGGGTTAAGGCACAATCTGATGTATACTATTTTTCTTATTCTACCTGCGCAACTGTCCCTAGTATTCTAACGAACAATGAACTTCCCCATGTAATTTATATGACCCCGCTGCTATATCCATTTGGAAGATTCATAGGAAGTTATAGGCGTAATGATCAAGAGCGGGTTATTATTGATGATAGCTGGAAGCCCAATGATGGCGTAGTCAATACCATTTCGCAAAATGGTCCAAAAATCTGGTCTTCTGATAGAATAGTCAACTATAACGGAGTGCCACAAATAGGCAAGTGGAATTCCATGCCCTTGTTAGATACGATTGATCATATGGATGCGTGTGGTATTGGAACAAATGCATTAACTTTATCCTGGTATAAGGGTCTTGCTGAAAAACTAGGTCAGCTAATAATAAGTAATTAATGTAAAGCTCTTAATTGCCTACCTTGTCATGGCATGCAAATCTCTCCCGCTTTGGTTTTAGGGCCACTATATCACTTGTATTTCAATGAGTCAATGAACCGTCCCCCGACTCTTACCCCGACTCTTAAAATTACCTATTTTTACCTGAATAACGTAGTATCTTTTGCTCAATACTAAATATGTAATATCATAGAAGGGAGTGTTATTTTTGACACAATTAAATCAAGTGGAACTACAACATTTACGTCACATGATTGGTGGTCATGAAACTGTGGCCAACAAACTTGAAGCGTATGGTCAGCAGTGCAATGATGCACAGCTAAAGCAAATGTTTATACAAGATGCATCGGCAGCTAGAAGCTCCAAACAGAAACTCATATCATTTTTACAATAGGAGGAAGCGAATATGAATGATAAAGATATGTTAAATGATTATCTAGCAATGATAAAAGGCAGTTTAGCTACATACGCTAATGTCATCGCTGAAACAAGTGACTCTCAACTACGCTCAACTTTTCAGCAAATGAGAAACCAAGACGAGCAGAGGCAATATCAAATTGCGCAAACTGCTACGCAAAAAGGATATTACAAACCAGCTGCCCCTGCTCCGCAAAACGAAATACAGCAAGTAAAAGCTGAATTGACGAATCCAACAATGTAAGGAAAATAAATCACAACGATGGGTTGTGATTTCAGACCGTAGACAAAAAAGGTACTTTACTCTTGTCGTAAAGTACCTTTTTGATTGCGGTCTGAACAACAAACAGTTTGTTTGCTTCCAGCACTGTGCTTTTATGCTGATATTAGATTTGGTGGTCAGCTAAGTAACCTTTGTCGAAATTTTCTTTAGTAACTACATATTTACCAGCTTTTTGCCAGCAATACCAGGCTGCGTCATTTCCTCCGGAGATAAAATTATATCCATGGCATCTTTGCTTAGCAATTTTTTCGCTAAAATAAGTTCCCTTACCGGCCGTCCTGTTTTATAGGCTTCTTTAGCCAGCATGGATGAATTTTCATAACCAATGTGCGGCAATAGGGCGGTAATAATACCCACACTGCCCTCCAACCATTTCTCACATTGTTCTTTCTTAACATTAACACCTTGTACACACAGCTTATTGAAGGTATTAACTGCATTGGTTAAATAAGTAATAGAATTAAAAATGTTGAACGCCATAACTGGTTCCATGACATTTAATTCAAATTGACCGTTCTCAACACCCATGGTTACAGCTAGATCATTACCAATAACCTGATAGCAAGTTTGGTTAAGCACCTCGGGAATTACAGGATTTACTTTCCCAGGCATAATGGACGATCCTGGCTGACGCGCAGGTAAATCAAGCTCGTTAAGACCGCAGCGTGGTCCTGAAGCCATCAGGCGGAAATCATTGGCAATTTTAATCAAGGCAAGAGCGGTAGTTCTTAAAGCTCCTGAAACGTCAGAGAACACATCCGTATTATTCGTAGCATCAACTAAATTTTCAGCGGTAATAAAAGGCTCATGCGTAATTTCAGCCAACTGTCTGGCTACTTCACTAATATATTCAGGCTCAGCATTAAGCCCTGTACCGACCGCTGTAGCACCCATATTCACCGTTAACAAACGGCGCAAAACCTCTTCTACCCGTTGTGAGCCCCTGCGAACCGATGCGGCATAAGCGGCAAATTCTTGTCCTACTGTAATAGGCACTGCATCCTGCAAATGAGTTCGCCCCATTTTTAGAACATCCTTAAATTCTGCCCCCTTTTTCTCCAGAGCGGCAGCTAAATTATTAAGAGCATCTACAAGAGTGCGTCCTTTACGAATAGTACAAACCTTAATAGCTGTCGGAAATGCATCATTTGTAGATTGTGCCATATTGGTATGATTATTTGGTGAAATGCGATCATAATTTCCTTTTTTCTCACCAATTATCTCCAATGCCCGATTAGAAAGCACTTCATTCATATTCATATTTACTGAAGTACCAGCGCCGCCCTGAATAGGATCAACACAGAATTGGTCATGTAACTTACCGCTGATAATTTCATCAGCCGCCGTTACTATAGCGTCTCCAATAATTGTATCTAAACGACCTGTAGCCATATTGGCTTTTGCCGCCGCTTTCTTTACCATGGCCATAGAATCTATAAAATCTGAATCCAGTTTCTGACCTGTAATTTGAAAATTTTCCATCGCCCTCAGAGTTTGCACTCCATAATAGACATTATCCGGAACTTCTATTTCTCCTAAAAAGTCATGTTCTAAACGCATAATTTTCTCCCCCAAAATTTATTTAAATTTTTATTACTGCCTACTTAATAATTACCAGATGCCAATAACCTTCATCCACGGGATACCTATTCCCAGCCATATCACTAAGTGCACTATGGAAAGAACAAAGCCATGCCGCCACCACTCACTTTGCGTAATGTACCCTGACCCAAAGAAAATCGGCGACACTCCACAAGCGTAATGGGTGAGGGTTGAACAGGTATTAGCAAATACGCCTAATAAAATTGCTGTTAACAGTACTGGCGCACCAGCCGCCACAGCAACAATGGCAAAGGCACTAAATAGAGCCATAACATGTGCCGTATTACTGGCAAATCCATAGTGAACAAAAGTATAAACAATGCATACTAGCACAAGTACCATAACCCAGGAAATTCCGACTAATTGCGCCGCTACAAGTTTGGCAAACCAAGTGATCAATCCAAGTTTTGCTAAGTACGCTGCCATATTCACTAAAACACCCATCCAGATGAGTACATCCCAGGCCCCTTTTTCCCCTAACACATCATCCCAAGTAAGAACTCCTGTAACTAGCATGAAAGACAACCCTAACAGGGCAACAAAGGCCGAATCAACGCCGGTGATACTGCTGGTAGCCCAAAGAATCAGAGCACCGGTAAAAATCAGTAATAATATTTTTTCATTACGGCTCATAGAGCCCATAGAGATTAATTCCTGGTACGCCATTTCCTTGGCTTCCGGTGTATTTTTAAGTTCCGGCGGGTAGATCTTATATAAGATATAGGGTATCAAAATAGAACAAACGATCCCCGGTACGATACAAGCCATAAACCACTGGGTCCAAGTTATGGTTTGCCCAAAAAGTTCTTGGGTTAACTTCATAACGACTACATTATTTGATGCTCCTGTTAAAAATACAGAGGCCGAAATAATAACGCTATTGTAAGAACTAAAAATCAAAAATTTCCCAACTTTTCCAGCTGTAGGGCCTGGCTCTGACCCAAAAGCCGTACATAAACTACGGGCAATAGGATAAATAATTCCGCCCCCGCGTGCAGTATTAGACGGAGTAAAGGGGGCCACGATGAAGTCGGTGGCAGCCATAGTATAAGCCAGCTTAAGAGTACTATCACCAAACTTGCTCATAAGGAGATAAGCAATCCGACGCCCAAGACCAGTTTTAATAAATCCTTTGGCAAACATAAATGCTGCTACGATAAGCCAGATTACGGTGTTGCTAAATCCTTCTAATGCTTGCCCCGGTTTAAGGACACCAGTAATTACCACAGTAGTCAATCCAATTATGGATGCTGTACCAATAGCTACCGGCTGCAAAATGAACGCTGCAATAGTAGCTGTAAATACTGCCAACAAATGCCACGCATCCGGCTTTACTCCTTCCGGAATTGGCGCAAACCAAATTACTAAACCAATTAGAATACAAATTATTCCTCTAACGATTTTATTCACCCATATACACCTCTCTTTATCAGATTTTCATAAAACAAAACATATAGTTGCTAAACAACTTCATTCTAACGACCTTAATCGACACAATGTAAAAATAAGTAATCATATATAATAGAATATTTAGTTAATATTCTGTATACATGTAAAGTCCTTTATCGCTCCTACTATCTCTCTTCTCCTTTCCAGCGAAAGCCTTTCGCCACACTATATTGGACTTCCGTTTTAACCTTCATTATTTTTTATCAATAATATATTTCGTGTATATTGTATCATGTATACATTATACAATCAATATGCAAATGCAAAATCATTAGAATTTTTTGTTTTTTTGTAGGATTATCAGATAAATGAGTGTACCGTAAAAAGACATCTTATTTATGATGTTTTCATCTCCTCAAGCATTCAGTAACTCAATAGATACTTAAAAACAAAAAAGCCACGAAATTCGTGGCTTCAAAAATATTCCGATTTATTTGGTGGAGGCAAGGCTATGAAGATATATCAGCTAAATTATTAATCTAATCAAAAAACTACTTTCAAGCTCAGGCATTTCATTCTCATTATATCTGATAATCATATACAGGCTTATTGCATCTTACCGCTTTTCCTGCTTTTGTATCCATCAGTTCTCCTTTAGCAAGAGCTAATTTGCCATTGAGAAAGACGTAATCAATTCCTTCAGGATGGGCATTAGGCTGTCCAAAGACCGCTTTATCGGTAATGTTCTTGATATCAAATACTACGATGTCTGCGTCCATGCCTTTTCTTAAACGGCCTTTTGAAGTGAAGCCGAGAGTTTCTGCTGGCAGCAAGGTAGCTTTACGAACTGCTTCCATAATATTTAATTCATACCGCTCTGTAACCATCTTTTTAAAATAGCGAGGAAAACTGCCAGCAATTTGTGGATGCCCCTCTCCAGGCAGATAGGTACCCGTATCGGTAGAAGGCATGGCATAAGGATGGTTTAGCGCCATATAGATTTCTTCTTCAATTCCGGTAAAAACAACAACTGCTGTATGGGGATGATGAGTCCGAAGCTCATGATATATATCCATAGTTAAGCGCTGACCATTATATTTACCTGTTATGACTAGGATATCATCGAGCTTCCATCCATTGGTTTCCATATATTCTTCATTAAAGAGAACTGCGCCAATATGGGTTGCCCACTGGGTATACATACCGCTGTCAAACCGTATATCTAATCCTTCGAATCTTGCTCTGTTGATTACGGAAAGGGCCTCTTCCATAACTCCCGTTCCATATTGGTATACAAAATGAGATACTTGGATACGAGCACCGGTTTGGCGGGCAATGGCGATGACTTCCACTAAGGAATACATATCGATGCCGGTAATCATCCGCGTATCTACGGCTACAATCCTGCCGTACCTGGCAGCAATCTTGCTCAGATTCATAATCTCATCATTCGAGCTGCCGGGTGCATAAGCCAGTCCCAAAGATAGACCACATGCCCCTTCTTCAAAAGCCTTCTCTACCAAATATTCCATTTGCCTTAATTGTTCAGGTGTAGCAGGTTTCAACGGATCTGTGGCCCCAACTTCTTCCCGCAGGCTAATTGAATGACCAATTAATTCTGCTTGATTGACGATAAAGCCTTGCTTTTCTTGAGCGGCAAAAAAAGAGTTCATGTCTAATGGGCTTAAACCGCAATTCCCGCCGACAGTGGTGGTGATTCCCTGTCTTAAGGAAAGCTCTCCGCAATAATCATCCCAATCTACATGTCCATGTATGTCAATGAAGCCAGGGCATACCATTTTGCCCTCCACATCAAACTCTTGAAGTCCTTGGATGTCATCTTTTGTAATCATCTCTATTTTTCCATTTACGATTCCGATATTCCCCCGGAACCGAGTAAGGGTTTCTGGGTCAATTAAAATCCCATTTGTAATCACTATGTCAAAAATAGTTCTTCAACCGCCTCTCATGTGGATCTGTTTCAACGTATAACGAGTATGCTCTAATCTTAGAATATCTTGATTATATAGAAATAGCAATAAGGTTACAAATTAAAATTTGCAACCTTATTGCACCGTGAGGAAAGAAGAATTCAATATTCGCTATTGTTTTTCCTTAATTATATGGCTTAAACCGTTTTAGCCTGAGTGCATTCATGACTACGGATACAGAGCTAAATGCCATAGCTGCGCCAGCTACTACAGGTGATAAATAGCCTGCAACCGCCACTGGAATGCCTAATGAGTTATAGATGAGTGCCCAGAAGAGATTTTGTTTAATATTGGTCATTGTCGCCTTACTTAGCTTAATAGCAGCAACAATTCCACTCAAATCTCCCCGCATCAGTGTAATGTCCGCTGCCTCGATTGCTACGTCAGTACCTGTTCCAATGGCAAATCCAACATCAGCAATCACTAAAGCCGGAGCATCATTAATGCCGTCACCTACCATGGCTACTACCTTGCCTTCTTTTCTTAAGGATTCTACTTTTTGCGCTTTATGTTCCGGCAGAACTTCAAACATCACATGTTCAATGCCGACTTGCGCAGCAATGGTGCGAGCCGTACGTTCATTATCACCAGTGATCATCCACACTTCCAGCCCTAATGCCTTAAGCTCAGACACTGCTTTTGCAGAATGTTCCTTTACAGTATCAGCTACAGCTAGCAGTCCTAACATTTCTTTGTCTGAAGACATCAGCATAACTGTTTTTCCCTGCTCTTCCAGTCCCTCAATCTGGGAGATGAGAGCATCGATAGCAATACCATTTTCCCGCATTAATTTTCGCGTACCCACCAAGATTCTTTTTCCTTCAATCACTGCTTCTACCCCATATCCAGGAATGGCAGTGAAAGAATCCGGATCAGTAGCAGCGCTTCCCTGAGCCTGACCAAATTTAACAATGGCTTGGGCCAAGGGATGTTCTGATTTTTTTTCTGCTCGCACCGCCAAGGCTAACAGTTCTTTTTTTCCTAGATCTGTCAAGGGAATAATATCCGTTACATCGGGCTCTCCCTTTGTAATCGTGCCGGTTTTATCTAACACAATGGAAGTCAGCTTATGGGCATTTTCCAAGTGCTCAGCGCCTTTAATCAGAATGCCATTCTCAGCGCCTTTACCCGTTCCTACCATAATCGAGGTAGGCGTAGCCAATCCCAATGCACATGGACAAGCAATGACCAATACAGCAGTACAATTAATCAAAGCACGAGAAAAATTACCTGGGTCCATGACAAAATACCATCCTAAGAAGGTCAGTATGGCAATACCGATGATCGTAGGTACAAAAAAGCCTGAAACCACATCGGCAAAACGTTGAATCGGCGCTTTCGATCCTTGTGCCTCTTCTACAATACGTACAATTTGGGCAAGGGCTGTATCTTTTCCCACCTTAGTGGCCTTAAAGGTAAAGGTACCAAATTTATTAATGGTTGCACCAACGACTGTATCATCGACTTTTTTATCAACAGGAAGGCTTTCACCAGTCAGCATGGATTCATCAACTGCGGAATTTCCCTCCATAATAATGCCATCTACAGGAATTTTTTCACCAGGTCGCACGACGACAAGGTCGCCGACTACTACGGCTTCGATCATAACATCCATCTCTTCGCCATTTCGGATGACACGAGCCGTTTTCGCTTGCAGGCCCATAAGTGCTTTTATGGCTTCCGAAGTGTGTCCCTTAGCTCTTGCTTCCAGCAGCTTTCCTAAGATGATGAGGGTAATCAAAATAGCAGAGGTTTCAAAATACAATTCGGATATACCGCGCACTATATTAGCGATACTATAAAAATATGCAGCGGACGTTCCTAGAGCTACCAATACATCCATATTCGAACTGCCATTGCGCAAAGCAGAATAAGCACCGCGATAGAACTGAAGCCCAGCCACAAACTGTACGGGTGTGGCTAAAGCCAATTGCAAATATGGATTGTGCAAGAAATCTGTAAGACCTCCCATAATGCCTAGAACATGTAGAGTCATGCCTAGTAATAAAGGAAACGAAAGCACTGCGGATATAATCAGTCGTTTTTTTTGATGATTAAATTCGGTCTCTTTTGCTGTATCCTCCTGATTGGGATTACGATCCGTTAAATCATGAGCTTTAAAACCTAATGCATCTACTTTGGCTTTCATCTGTTCGATGGTTATTTCCCTAGGATCATACTCTACCGTCGCTTTTTCAGCAGCCAGGTTAACAACAGCACCGTAGATACCTGGCAATTTATTTAGCCCTTTTTCAATGCGATTGGCACAAGTAGCACAACTCATACCTGTAATTTTAAAATTCGCTTTATCTTTAATCACTTGGTAACCAAGTTTTTCGATCTTTTCTCCAATCTCTTTCACACTAACCTGTGCCGGATCATAAGACACAGTAGCTTTCTCAGCAGCGAAATTCACCACTGCTTTATTTACACCAGCTAGCTTTGTTAACCCTTTCTCGATCCGGCTTGCGCAGACAGCACAAGTCATACCGCCAATCTTAAAGGTACCTGATTGTAAATCAGCACTTGCCTGATTTTCTTTCAAAACCGTCATGATTTATCCACATCCTTTTAAAGCAACTCGCTTTTATCTCATGCATACCCATCACATACTATACCCCTCTAGGGTATATATACATTATAGAACTATATTTTGTTCTGGTCAATATTATTAGCCAATTTCATTTCTTTCATGTATGATGCTTTTATGTATAGCAAAATAGACGTTTTGAAACACAAAGAGCCGCTTACGCGGACACAAAGGACACAAAGGCGTAGAATAAACACGTCTCTGCGTGCTTTGTGCATCTTTGTGTCCTCTGCGTTTAACGTTCTTCTTATAGAAACTTATACTTTCTAGTATATCTAAGAATATCCTGTTTGTATCACTAATGTTCATTGTGCCTCTTCTAGCTCTACCGGCAGTAGTATTTCAAATACACTTCCTTCTCCTAATTCACTGCTTACTGCTACCTTGCCACCATGAATCTCTACCAGCTGCTTAACAACGGCCAGCCCTAGACCTGATCCACCACTTTTTCGATCCCGGGATTTGTCCCCCCGGTAAAAATGGTCAAAGAGGTATGGTATATCTTCCTGATCAATCCCCGGACCTTTGTCTGCTACAGATATTTTAATCCATGATCGCCCCGCTTCTTCACTCTTCTCGGTAATGATTTTTACAGAGCCCTTAATGGGAGAATAGCGAATGGCATTCACAAAAATATTATAAAAAACTTGACTAATCCGATCTGCATCTGCTTCGATTTCGGGAAGGTCTTGTGCAAGTGAACAGGAAACAGAGATATCCTTTTCGTCAGATAAAGGTTTTAGCATATACACTGAGCGACTAATAATTTGATTAATATCAATTCTGCTTTTTTCCATCGCTAATTGGCGAACTTCTGCCAGGGACAAATCCCGCAGATCTGTAATCAGGCGATTTAAGCGAATCGCTTCTTCATGCAAAGAAGCAAGCTGTTCTTTGCTGGGATCGATCACTCCATCCACCATCCCCTCCAAGTGTCCCTGAATAATAGACAGTGGAGTACGAAGCTCATGGGCAATATTAGCCAAAAACTGCCTCCGAAGATTCGTATTGATTGTCAACGTCTCAGCCATCCGATTAAAAATAGCGGCCAAATGTCCGACTTCATCTTTGGTTTCAATCGGTACTTTCTGATTAAAATTACCTTGTTCAATTTGCTCAGCAGCACTACTCAAATTTCGCAAGGGTATAGTAATACTGCGAGCCAGAGCATAACTCGCCACCAGGCCCGCCACTAAAACGGCCATCCCAACCCAAATAAGAGACTGGTGAACAGAGGCCAAAAACGTCTCTTCCAAAGACCCCATGACCATCATCATTGGATTTGTCGTATGCCCCGTCATACCGTGCTGACTGGCTTCCATCTGTTGAACAATTAGATATTCTGTAAATTGCTCAGTCATTTGCAAATTCATCAGATAGATCAGCAAAAATACGGTTAGCGCCACTGCCAGAAACATGAGTCCTGTAATGCGATAGGTAATGCTATTCATTGGTTTCACTGGCAAATTTATAGCCAATCCCGTATATTGTCTGTATATACTGAGGTTCCTTCGGATTGATTTCAACTTTCCGCCGCAAATTCTTAATATGGGCATCAATCGTGCGCTCATACCCTTCAAAAGTATGCCCCTGGGTTTGTTCAACAATTTGCAATCGACTATAAACTCTGCCAGCATTAGCAGCTAGTAATTCTAAAATTTTAAACTCTGTTGGCGTCAGTTCCAAGACTAAACCAGCCTTCGTAACCTGATGGCGCTCCAAATCAATCATCAGTTTTCCCGCTATAATGAGCCCGCTGCGCACAACTTCTTTATTGGTACGGCGTAAAATGGCTTTTGCTCGCGCTACCACCTCTTTGGGACTAAATGGCTTCGTCACATAATCATCAGCACCAATTTCAAGTCCCACTAAGCGATCCCGTTCTTCATCACGAGCAGTAAGCATGAGAATCGGAATATCATTATCCTTACGAATTCTCCGACAAACGTCCAAACCATCAAGACCGGGCAACATCAAATCTAATATCATAATGTCCGGCTTTTGCTCTCGTACTACCTGCAAAGCATCCAACCCGTTCGTTGCAGAGTAAACAAGACAGCCCTCTTTTTCAAAATAGGTTTGCAGCAGCTTTACTAGTTTTACGTCATCATCTACAATTAATACTGCATATTGGATCACAATATCTCTCCTTTCATACACTCTTAGTATCTTGCCTCTGTACGAAATGGTTTTTGCGAATAATGGACACAGACCTCCCATTGCAGAAGACTGTGTCCATTATTCATTCCTATCAAAATTCCATCATATGAGCAATAGCCATAAAGGAGGTTGCCCATGCTCCCCACCTTAGAAAGGTTAATATACTTTTTTGCCAAGGCGTATATTCAGATGATTCATTTTCTATATCTTCTGGAGATCGTTTCTCTTGCATATATTTTCCCTCCAACCCGTTCATAAATTCCGAATTTATATTATTGTATCATATCTTTGTGAATAACTTATGAAGATCCCTTGAAAACACTCCTTTTCTCGATATTCTTATTCCATTATTGTTATTTAGTAAATTGTTTCAACAGCTGCATTAATTCTTCAATACTTTGCTCTGCACGATTATCTTTGATTGCTGTAACCATACAGCTTTTTGCATGACTTTCCATAATAATGAGTGATACCTTATTTAAAGCAGCTCGAGCCGCCAATATTTGCTGAACCACATCTACACAGTACCGTCCATCATCCAACATTTTATCGATACCATTGATCTGCCCTGCAATTTTTTTTAACCGTAATTTTAATTCACTTTTTTCTTTATCCGTTAACACAAAATTCACTCCCTCTACTACTATACCCCCCTACCGCACTTAATTATAGAACGGTATGCTTAATCTCGTCAATATTATGGACTCATTACAGTAACAACTATTTTACTAGTGTACCTTTAAAAGTAAAAAATATGAGAGTAAGAAAGGCACTAGCCTTGTCCTAGAAAATAGACGTTTTGAAACACAAAGAGCAATAAATTTCACATGATAACGATATTGAATATCATTATCATTAATGTTATACTATAAAGGTCAAGTTTTAAGAACGTATTCAGGAAAGACTAAAATTCGATAGAATAGGAGCATGGTAAATGGCAACAAGAAGAGAACCAAGGTTTAAATTATGCAGAAGATTAGGTGTTAATATTTTTGGTCACCCTAAAGCAATGAATAAAGCAACAAGAGACAATAGCCGATCCGGCAGAAAATTATCAAATTACGGGATTCAGCTTTTGGAAAAACAAAAAATCAAAGCCTATTATGGACTTTTTGAAAAACAGTTTGTACGTTATGTTGATAAAGCGATGAAAAGCAAGGAAATCACAGGTACTGCCTTATTAAAAGCATTGGAGTGCAGATTAGACAATCTCGTATATCGAATTGGTTTTGCCAGTTCCATTCGGCAGGCCCGGCAACTAGTCAGTCATGGTCATATCCTCGTTAATGGACAGAAGGTGAATATCCCATCCTATGGAGTACCAGTTGACAGTGTTATCTCTTTAAGTGTCAAACAGCGGACAAATGAAATGATCGTTTCTAACTTCTTGGAACTTCAAAGTTTTGCATCACCTTATATTGAGAAGAACCTGGAAGATTTTAGCGGAAAATTGATACGGCTGCCTAATAGAGAAGAAATTCCTATCGAAGTAAATGAAATTTACGCAATTGAATTCTATTCCAAATAAGAAAAAGATCAACACTAAATTGTGTGCTTGACAGTGATTATTTCTTATATAAGGGGTCAAAATAAATGTGCAAATACAATAATCATAATTATTGGGAAGGTGCTTTATTAAAGAAGAAAGATCTTTGGACGAACTACTTTACTGATTTGGCTTGTGCACAAGATGCTATTTTTATCAATACAGCGGTGATTGATTACTCTAGAGATACTATAGATAATAATTGGGCATGTTACCCCGATGCAAAGTCATTATTAGGATTTATCCAATATATCTATCTTCCAGTAGCTTTTTTCTATACGATCCATAAGGATAATCAAGATTTATTCATCCCCATATGTTCCAGCCACGCATTGATTAGGTCCATTACAGAATCGGATTCCCCTTATGTGGATATCATGAAAAATGCCATTGAAGAATTAAATACGTACTGGGATTTAGAAAATTCATTATGTATGAAAAAGATCAAAGAATTTTGTGCTAAATTTAATGCTTTCTGGAATAAAGACAGCTATATTTTACATATCGGAGTCTTTGAAAGCACATTTGAAATTGCAGAGTACTTAGTAAGTACAAGAGAATTTACCGAAGTGTTAGAGGAAGATATCGGCTTGACGATTAAGCAGCTTTATAATATGTGTGCGATTTTTTATACAGATACGTTTATTCAAAAAACCTTTGTAAAAATCTTGAACAATAAAATAGGATGTATCGTATAACAAGGACTGTTTAGCGCTTGCAAGAAGCCAAATGCTAAACAGTCCTTTTGATCTTCGCGATCTTTACGCCTCAAATAATTTACGAATCTCCTCTTCACTCATTTTAGCCAAGAAGTTTTCTCCTGGCTGAATTAACGCATCAATCATCTCACGTTTCTTCTGCTGCAATGCATAAATTTTTTCTTCAATCGTATTCTTTGTGATTAATTTACATACCTGTACCGAATTTTTCTGCCCAATGCGATACGCTCGATCAGTAGCTTGCTCTTCCACTGCAGGGTTCCACCAAGGATCATAATGGATGACCATATCCGCACCAGTCAGATTCAATCCTGTACCGCCGGCTTTTAGTGATATAAGAAAGACATCCTTCTCACCCCCATTGAAAGAGTTGACAAGTTTGATACGTTCCTCTGCTTTCGTGGACCCGTCCAGATAATAATATCCGATATTTCTGGATTCCAGCTCATTTTTTATAATGGCTAACATTCCCGTAAATTGGGAGAACAACAAAATCCGATGTCCACCACTTACTGCATCCTCCAGTAACTCTGTCAGCATCTCCAATTTACCACTGCCGCCATGATAATCTTCGATAAATAGAGACGGGTGACAGCATAATTGCCGCAGTCTGGTCAATAGGGACAGTATCTTTATCTGGCTTTTGGCAAAACCATGATTCTGCACCTCATTTTCAAATTCTGTTTTCACTTGCAAGATCCAGGCAGCATATAATTTGGCCTGCTCCTCAGTCATTTCATTAACCATTCTACTTTCAATCTTTTCGGGAAGTTCTTTTAAAACTGCTTTTTTCATTCTTCTAAGAATAAAAGGTTTAATGTAGCGTCCGAGCTCCGTGAGAGCCTCTTCTTCTCGATTCTTGCTAATGGGTATTTCAAATTGATTCGAAAAGGATTTATGGGTTTTTAGATAGCCAGGCATTATAAAATCAAAAATTGACCATAATTCTGTTAATGTATTTTCAATCGGTGTTCCCGTCAGAGCAAAATATCCCTTTGCTCTAATTTTTTTTACCGACTTTGCATTTAGTGTATTTGGATTTTTAATATGCTGGGCTTCATCAATAAAGCAATACTTGAAGATTCGGCTCTCATAGAACTCAATATCACGCTTCATCAACGCATAGGAGGTCACAGCCAAGTCCACTTCGTCAATATGATTCAATTGTTCCTGCCGTTCCTCTTGATTCCCGGAAATGATCATCACCTTTAATGCAGGCGCGAACCGCTCTACTTCCTGCTGCCAATTATAGACAAGAGAAGTAGGAGCAATGACTAAAGAAGGGATATTTTCACTTTCTTTCTCAGACATAAGAAAGGTAATGACTTGCAGGGTTTTTCCCAAACCCATATCGTCAGCCAATATACCGCCAAAACCATAACTGGCAAGAGACTTTAGCCATTTGAAACCGACTTTTTGATAGTCTCTGAGCTTCCCTTGAATCCCCTCTGGAATCGCATATTCTACATCCTGGGGCTCCAAAATGTCCTGCACCATTTTCTTGAAAGAATGATCCCGTCCCAAGTGAAAATCACTGGATTCTCTAGCCAGGCTGTTAATGTACATAGCACGATATTTAGGCAATTCAATACCTTTATTTTCAATATCGGCAGGGTTTAGTTCAAGCTGTTCCAGCAACGTATTCACGATCTGTAAATCAGTCGAATCAAGAGGAATAAATGCGCCATTTTCCAATCGATGATAGCGTTTCTTCAATTTATAGGAAGCCAATAAGGCAAATAATTCACTGGGCTGCATATCTTCGTAATACAGCGAAAACTCCAGCATATCCGTTTTGGTATTCAGCTTCACTCCCGCCGAAACCCTACCCGTATAGGTAATTCTACTATTCTTAAAATCATCAGAATAAAAGACCTCTGCAACATTTTGCAGCTGATGCAGTCCCTCTTGTAAGAAATCGTAGGTTTTCTCTTCATCTGCCTGCACAAGTTGTCCTTCCCTTATTGCAAAGCCATAGCGTTGAAAAAGGGTAAGTATTCGGTTTTCTTCTTTTTTCGAACGCAACAGCATTTTCCCAGAGATCGTATTCAAAGTTCCTTCAGATGGAGCTAAGGGATCAATAGTTAGATCACCATACTTAAAACCAACCCTTGCACGAATGCCATCTGTAAACCGATCAAAATATATTTCTATTTCCAGTGGCTCCTTATGAAATTTCTTAAGAAGTGTGCTGCTAATATGAACGGTTCCAATATTCTCTAAAGCAGGTACTACAGAGGAAAAGAAATTGGCTGCTTCCGCCTCTGGAATGTATACTTCCGATTTCTTATTTTCATAAAAACACTTCATCAACGGCTTGATACAACTGGCAAATAAGGAATCAACTTTATAGATTGTCTTCTGATGATAAATATATTGAAAATCTGTATCCAATCCATAGAATACATCATTCCCAGTCTCCATCCTAAGCTTCAGGCCCCCTACAACTACCTTCACAGATAAATTGACAACTGGTCGTTCCTTAACAATCCGGACACCAAAAACTTTCTCATGATTGATCTCCACGGAAAATGGAACCTCTTCCATGATCGTAAAAAACTTCAGCATATTCGAATTAGTCAGTTTCAAGCGCCGCGCATCGCCAAAAGCGGATACAGAAGAAGTATAGGGATTCCAGTCTGCAAGTTGTTTGTCATCAGCATAAGCAGACTGTAATAAATGGAGTAGCGACTTGGCTTGCTCATCAAACATGGCTTCCCGTGGCTTTAATATAAAGTTTTTACCATAAACAATCTCCTCCTGGATATCTAGAGCATCCAGAAGTTGAGGAATATTCTTCATAACATACAGTTTCTCGTTTCCAAGGGAAAACTCCAGCCAACTCCGTTTCCCTCTTGATTCCAAAGAAAAACCATAGGTAGGTATAATTCTAATGGGTATTGACTGCTGATATTGGCTAGTTTCTAACATATCATGATTAAAAAAATCTAATAGTTCCTGGGTTGCATGAGTCAGAATGTTTGTTTTTCCTTCACCAAAATAGATTTCCCAATGAGCTTGCATTACCTTTAAAACAGCGACAATATGTTTACACATTCCATGATAATAACTAGAAAATGCCAGGCAATCACATTCATATCCGTCCACTTCTTGATAATTATTGAAATTAACCCTTACTGTATATACTTCGCTTCCTACTACCTGCGCTCTATACGCCTGTTCATGCTGCGAATATTTTATATCCTTCACATTCCCGTTTCGATAATATTGGCAGCCCTTTACATAGGAACTGCTGGTTGCGGCTCTTTCTTGAATTTTTGCATCTGTTAGCACCAAACTGCCCCTCCTTTCTTTATGGGGCCTATACTATAAAAAATATCTTCCATTATCAGAAATTCTTCAACAAAACAATGTAAAACATCCATTAATTTTTATTCTTTCATCCTTACAAATTTACCTTTTTCTTATTAAATTTTTTTATATGGGGAATTAAGAAAAACGTTTCGCGGTTTACTACTTTTTTGCATAACGCTATGCATTTCTCTAGCTAGAAATAAAGATCAAGCGGCTTTTTTCTTTCGAAAATCAGCCGCTTGATCTTTATATTGTAAGGATGAACAAGTCTTACTTCACTTTTCCGCCTTCTACTACAACAGTTTCTGGATCAATGGATTCACCATAAGCAGGTTTTAGAGTTGCATCATATGCTTTGTGAATGAAGTTCTCTTTACCCAACGTTTCTAATTCTGTATTCACCCAGGTAAGAAGTTCTTTATCACCTTTTTTAACTGCAGGAGCAATGGTATCAAGATTGCCCAATGAAGCAACACCAACGGTATAACCTGTGTTTTCTCTTGCCCAAGCAAATAACAATGTATTATCATGAGCCAAAGCAACACCGCGTTTATCTTTTAATGCTTCAAAAGCTTCTGTATTTTGATCATATTTTAACAATTCAATATCTGGATAGTTCTTGGTGAAAAAGGTTTCAGCCGTCGTACCTTTGTTTACAATTAATTTTTTACCTTTTAATTGATCCACAGAAGTAATCGGTGCGCCACTTGGAGACACTACGCCAAGAGCAACCTTCATGTATGGATTCGCAAAATCAACTTTTTGCTTGCGTTCATCTGTAACAGTAAAGTTAGCCAAAATCAGGTCAACTTTATTTGCTTGCAGGAATTCAACTCTGCTTGCTGCTTCCACTAAAACAAACTCTACTTTTGATTCATCACCCAACAGATCCTTAGCAAATCGTTTGGCAATGAACACATCAAAACCTTGATTTTTGCCATTGGCATCTACAAAGCCAAATGGGGGTTTGTCACTAAATACACCAATTTTGATTTTTCCACGTTGTTTTATTTCCTCGATGCTGCTTTTTGCTGCTTGATCTTTTTTGGTTTCTGTTGTTGCTTTTGAACCGCAGCCTGCTAAGATTCCTACTAATATAACGGCACTAAAGAAAACGGCTAGGATTTTTTTGATATTCTTCATGATACAACTTCCCTTCTTTTTTGTTTTAAAATTGAAATATATTTAAAAATTGCTGAGCACGCTCTGTTTTGGGATTCGTAAAGAATTCTTTAGGTTCAGACATTTCACATACTTTTCCTTCATCAATAAATAGAATTCGGTCGGCTACGGCCTGAGCAAATCCCATTTCATGAGTTACAATCATCATGGTCATGCCCTGTTTTGCCAGCCCCAGTATAACATCTAACACTTCTCTTACCATTTCAGGATCAAGTGCTGCTGTAACCTCATCAAAAAGCATAATTTCCGGATTCATACACAAGGCTCTTACGATGGCAATTCTTTGTTTTTGTCCCCCTGACAACTGACGGGGATAGGAATCTTTGCGATCAGATAATCCTACTTTTTCTAGTAGCTGGGTTGCCTGCTCCATCACCTCTTTCTTCTCTCTCTTTTGTACCTTGATTGGACCTAAAAGAATATTTTCAATGACTGTCATATGCGGAAAAAGATCATAATTTTGAAAAACCATACCAATTTTTTGACGAGTTTTTTGCCAATTCACATTGGAACCGACAAGACTTTCACCATTAAACTGGATATCGCCGCCTTGAATGCTTTCCAGCCCATTCAAGCATCGCAATAATGTACTTTTCCCACAGCCTGACGGACCTAGTACCACGATCACTTCACCCTTATGTACACGCAGATGAATGCCGTCTAATACGGTCCTTGTGTCATATTCTTTATGCAAATCTTTAATTTCAAGCAAGACTTGATGATTTTCTTTATTCATTGCAACCCCTTCTTTAATTTTCCCATTTTGCTTCTAGTTTCTTTGATAGCTTGGATAAAGGATAACAGATGATGAAGTACAGGATAAAAATCAGTCCATAAACCCAAAAAGATGCAGTCGGCACTTTTATGACGGATCTTTCTATAATCTGCTGACCTACCTTTACCACATCAATAACCCCAATCATAACAACCAGAGATATTGTTTTCACCATTCTTGTTGATAGGTTAATCGCTCCAGGCAGCATACGTCTTACAGCCTGGGGTATCAGCACATATCTGTACAGTCCCCAAAAGCTAAGCCCAATAGCCTTTCCAGATTCAATTTGATGTTTAGGCAAAGATTCTAATGCCCCTCTGACAATGTCCCCCATTTCTGCCGCGCCCCACAGGCTAAATACAATCACGGCAACAATTTCACCATCTAGATGAATATCCAACGCATTTGTTACACCGAAATAAACAATAAACAACCACACAAGAATTGGTATGATTCTAAAGACTTCAAGATAAAAACGACAGATAAACTGTACTATTTTTGACTTGGATGTTCTCAGCAGCCCCATTCCTATACCTAAGAAAGATCCGATGATAATGGAGAGAAACGCAATTCCCGCTGTCATCATCAATCCTTCGAATAAACGCTGCAGTGTCGTTCCTTCAAATAGAACATTAATTCCCAAATTCTGCATAACGCACCTTCCTTTCTAACCAGGTTAGCAGGAATGATAAGGGTAGAATAATAATCAGATAGGCAACCACCAGCATGAATAGTGATTCAAATGTTTGATAATACATACCAATGACATCTTGTGTAACGTGCATAAGTTCTGCAATAGCAATGGCTCCTACTATAGAAGTCTCCTTAAATAAAAAAATGCAATTGGCTGCTAAAGATGGCATGGTTACCGCAAATGCCTGAGGAAGAATTACGTAGCGAATCAACTGCATTTGAGAAAGACCAATACTCAGACCGGATTCAATTTGTGTCTTACTCACCGCTTCAATTCCACTGCGAAAGGCCTCTGACATGTAACTTCCGCCCAAAAACGCCAAACCGGTAATGGCACAAGTGGTCTCACTCATCGTTATGCCTAGTTTTGTCAGCCCAAAATATAAGAAGAATAGCTGTATTAATAAAGGAGTATTACGAGAAAGTTCAACATATATTTCAACAAGCTCTTTTAAAACCCTTATCCTAAAATATAATATAATACTGCACACCAAACCAATGATTAAGGACAGCAACGTACCCCAGAAACCAAGCTTTATCGTAATCCACGCTGCCTTTTGATACAAAGGCAGCGTGCTTATTATAAACTGCCAATTAATATCCATACATTCACCACCATTTAAATTCTTTTCGGGAAAAATAAGAAAAATAAAAAAAACCAAAAGAAAGTAGTTTATAAACCACAATCTTTTGGCCTTTAGTTTTCTAATCAGCCGTTATTCATATTTTCACAAGAGACAATCCTATGTAGTATGTTAAAAAAATAATACAATTCTCTGTAAGAAAAATTATAGTATTCTCCTTTCCATTTGTCAATACATGAATGAGAATAATAAGCAAAAAACGATTCCAAAAAATACTAACATAATATGAACAAGCTTCTCATATTTATAATTGAACTTGTTTATTCTTCATCTTGCTAATTTAGGGAGGAGTCTTTGTGGAAGATGCATTAGCAACGATCGCTGCTGCTGTATGGACTGATAATTGGAATCATGTAATTAATTTTAAAGTTATCTTACTCAGTATTGTTATCGAATCCTTTCCTTTTTTACTGATGAGTGTAATTGTATCAGCATTACTCAATAATTTTGTTTCGGAAAATACCATACGCAATATGATACCCCAAAGTAATATCCGCAGCATCTTCATGGCCTGCTTTCTGGGTATTCTATTTCCCGTGTGCGACTGCGGTATGGTACCGATTGTGCGACGTTTGATTTTGAAAGGAGTCCCCTTGCCTGCGGCTATTGCTTTCATGCTGGCTGCTCCAATTGTAAATCCCGTTGTAAGCGCAGCAACAGCATTTGCCTTTCAAAACAATATACATGTAGTTTTATTGCGTCTCGGAACAGCATTTGGGGTAGCCCTATGTACTGGATTATTACTCAATGGATTTACTAAGGGCAGGCAGCTAAAATCACCAAGTCAAATCCACGGTCATTCCCATGGATGCTGTCAACATACACTAAATAGCCACCATCCTGGGTATTCTCCCCTTCATAGATGGATCAATACTCTTCGAGATGCCTGCCATGAGTTTTTTGAAATGGGGAAATATTTAGTAATAGGCGCTATGCTGGGATCATTATCACAGATCGCAATTCCTCGGGAAATGTTGTTAGCTCTGGGGCAAGATTCATCCTTATCCATTGGAGTTATGATGGTATTCGCCTTTTTCATTTCGGTATGCTCAGCTGCTGATGCATTTATCGCTGCCTCCTTTTCTAGTAGTTTTACATTAGGCTCCCTTGTAGCCTTTATGGTTTTTGGTCCTATGATTGATCTTAAAAATATTCTCATGCTGTTACATACGTTCCGCACCAAATTTGTATGTTGCCTCACATTGATCATTATCATGCTGTGCTCCAGTGCAGCCTATCTGATCAATCACTTGTAAAAGGAGGTAGAGTTTATTGCAACCTAGAAAAAGAAATCTGCGGTCTTTCAACAACGGAGCTTGTATACAATCCATCATTCTTCTTGGTTTTATCATTTTACTCCTATGGCTTGATATTACTAAACAATTACCCCTATATATCAATCCAAAATTTATAGTACTCACTCAGATATCCTATCTTTTATTAGTACCTATGCTTGTCATACAAATCATAGATACGTTGCTGCCCACTTCTAGTGTTTATGAGCAGTATTGCCATAAACATTCCAGCATCGGAAAATATACCCCCTTCTTTATGATCCTCCTCTTAGCCTTTGCAGTGCCCGAAAATACACTAAATGCAAATCTTGTCAGCAGTAAGGGACTCAATAGCCAATCCAGCGCTATTACTCATTCTATAAAAGATTTGCCACGTCCTTTAGCACCAGTATTCGGCCAAATGGATACCATTAAGGTTACAAATCTCAATTATACGGAAGCGATGTGCGAAATAAATAATTTTCCTAATGAATATGCAGGAAAAAAGATTACCATGACGGGATTTGTATTCCAAATTCCAGGACTGGCAAATGACCAAATTTCCCTGGTACGCTATGTCGTTATGTGCTGTACTGCCGATTCTTTACCTTATGGAGTCATGTGTGAAGGGATCGAAATCCAAAAGTATCCTGATGGAACCTGGCTGTCTATTGAAGGTATCATTCAAATGGTTACATACGACGGCAAAGATGCTGCATCAATTAAAATTACCTCTCTGCAAAAAATTGAAGCACCAAAAGACCCTTACGTATATCCTTATAATTAACTTGTCAATTCCCTTTCCTTTTATTAGGCATATTAGTACCTCATCACAGATGAGGTACTAATATGCCTATTTTCCTTTTGACACAAAGGGATTGTCTTTTATAATAAATCTCCAAGGATAATCTCTTGCCTCTTTAGCATAATCAATATTAATACGAGGAGTAGTTGCTATATCCTCAGGCATAATCGTTTCACCATGTAATAAAAACATGCTTTCCCCACATAAATCCATCTCATTTTGCAGTTTTGTAATTCCCATTGCCTGACACAACTTTCCTGGACCGCTGCATAAATTAAAAATGGATTCGGCTCTCCGGCGCTTTTCCATGATCTCCAATCCTTCAACAGGTTCTAATGCTCTAATTAAAACAGCTTCTGGATATGTTTCTTGATTGGTTACGATATTCATACAGTAGTGCATACCATAAATTAAGTATACATACGCATGTCCACCTTTGCCAAACATAACTTTGGTTCGATTTGTGTATTTATTATTATAAGCATGACATGCAGCGTCAATGGAACCCACATACGCCTCAACCTCTACAATCTTACCAACTGTCCTGCCATCATTGGTCTCATGAACCATGTATTTCCCTAATAAGTCTTTTGCAACTTCTAAAGTAGCCCGCTCATAGAAACTTCTCTCTAACTTTTTCAAAATAACACCTTCTTGTAGGAAATAGATTTTAAGTATCATTCTTCTGGTTATTTGGAAGAATACCTTCATTGTATTTGACGCGAATACTCTTACTCTTTTGATATGACACGTTGGCAACGTGTCTTTTTTACTATTAAGGAACCACAAAGGCACAATGCCGCTGATACGGCACACAAAGTGGACCGCAGAAATAAATTATACCCCTTTGCGCCTTTGTGGTTCGATTGTTTTATTTTTTTACTAATTTAAGTATAACAAGACTAACAATCAGTAAAAATACAAGGTAACGATTTATATCCCAGGAGGTTGATCCTTTGACAGCATTTAATAAAAAAGACTTTATCGTTATGGCTTTAGGCAATATTATCGGGTCAGGCATCTTTTTGGCCAGCAGCCTTGTAATCAGCGTTGCTGGTATCTGGGCACCTTTTGCATACCTCTTTGGCGGACTCGTTATGATGATGGAAGTATCTTTTATTATTGAGATGACAATCGCGAACCCTGTTTCAGGTTCTTTTAAGGCACATGCCCAAGAAGTTTTTGGCGAGTGGTGGGGTTTTATGATTGGTTGGATGTTTTGGGTCAGCGGAGTATTAGGAATGGCTGGTGAGGTTACTGCTTGCGCTATCTTTCTTCGCTTATGGCTGCCTACGGTTCCGTTATGGGTCTGCAGCCTACTATTTGCCTTAGGAATTACGCTGTTAAATTTCAATGACGTGAAAGGCTTAAGTAAAATTGAATTAGGGCTTGCTATTACAAAAGTAGCTACCCTCGTGGTATTTGTTATTATGGGCTTTACAGTTATAGCAGGTGTTTCCATAGGAGATGCCACAACAGAATTTATACCATTCCAATCTCTCCTTCAAGCTCCCTTAGAAGGATTCTCAGGTATGCTGGGCGCCATGCTCCTTATTTTATTTGCTTATACAGGAACAGGTATTATTGGAATCGCTGCGGTAGAAACGGAAAAGCCGGAAAAAACAGTGCCTCCAGCGGCTAAATTTATCACGATTTCAGTAACAATGCTATACGCTCTATCAGCTTTTCTTATTATTACTTTGCTGCCCTTAGATTTACTGGATGAAACCATCAGTCCCTTTGTACAACTATTTACGATTTTTAAAATTCCCTATGCCAGGGATCTTGTAAACTTCATTCTTTTAACCGCTGGGGTTTCTGCTCTTAATTCTCAAGTATATTCCTCATCCCGCATGCTATTCTCTTTAGCCAAAAATAACCAAGCACCCCAAATTGCCAAGTATCAAAATAGTAAGGGTGTTCCCATAGCAGCGGTTACGATTAGTGGCGTTGTGCTGTTATGCGGAGCCATACTTTCTTATTATCTGCCTGATAAAATATTTATTTATACCGTCAGTGCCAGCGGATTCTTGGCACTTATCAATTGGATGAGCGTATCCGCTACCCATTATTATTATCGCAAGAGAATCCTTACCAAAAGTCCAGAGAAATTAAAATATAAAGCTCCCTTTTATCCCTATCTCTCTTGGATTTGTTTTTTTATTATCTTCGTTTCGATCCTTTCCACTCCTTTGTATCCAGATCAGCTGCCAGGTCTATACTCAGGTTTACTGCTCATGCTACTCATTAGTATTGCCTATTTGATCCGCAATCTATGGATCAATAAAAAAGATAGTTAATTATTGCATATTCTCTATAATAAAAAGATAAACTCACTATAATATAACTTCTATATGCAGCAAATCCTATAAAGCCGCTACTGGGTATCTCCCTTATGTTCTTAATTATTCTCCATCACTTGGTACCTTTGGTGTCTACAAAGATCGACAACAACTAATATTATCGAAGTAGTCGAAGAACTTGAAAAGACAAATCTTGATAAAGTTAAAACAAAATTCTTATAAAAATTTTTGAACCTCTTACTATTCCTTTGCTTTCTTTGCATTTCTTCGCTACGCTCGCAATAAGGATGATGCCAAAATAAAGGGACAGTTTCGCTAGGATTCTTTTGGAACCCTAGCGAAACTGTCCCTTTATTTTGCTTTACACGATTACACATAACTAAAAAGGATTTTTCCATTTATTGGCGAAGTAAAATTACTATTAAAGAAAATTTGTACATTTCTTGAAAAACGTGGAAATATTTGTAGAAATTTGTAGAATTTTTTATGTATTCAAAATGTGCATTAGAGGTGCCAAAACAGTGAAAAAAATAAACCTAACAACAAAGCTTAATTTAAAGATAATTGGTGTTGTTTTGTTGCTCATGATCACTGTTACTGTTCATAATCTTTGGCTGTCTTTGCAAGAAGAAAATGAGAAAAATGCCCTATGGCTTGTGTCTATTACTGATTTTCTTATTAAAAAAAAACCTGAAGGTTCTTTTAGTGATATTGCCGCTAACCATGGACCCTTTCAATCAACTCAGCAAGAAATTATGACCATTAATCATGAACTTCAACCGGTCTTACAAGCTGTACTCGTACCATCCAACATCATAAAATTTGGTTTTTATTCTCTGGAACACGAAAGTATTGTGGCCATTGGTCCCCATTCTGATGTTTCCATATTATTAGGAATCGATGGGAAACCGTTTAAAAAGGTTTTTTACTCTGATACCGAAAAGTTCATAGAACGAAAAAGTTCACTAGTATGGCATGGTGCCAATGCGATCATTCATATTAGGCCAGTCACAGATCATAATGGTGTCATTATCGGTCATGCTTTTGCTGCAATCAATCAAGATGCTGTAAATGCAACCATGTGGAAACGAACGATAAACACCCTGATGGCAGCCATTTTTATGTTATTAGTATGCATTGTAATCTTTCGTGAACTCTTCAATAAGTTAAAAAAAGATATGCAACTATTCGCTGAAAGAATTCTAAATGGTTGCACCGGTAATTTTAATAGTGAATTAGCTGAATTTACTCCTATTTTGCAATATATCAGTGAACAAACAGAAAAAATGACTCGTCTCGATCGCTTGAATATTATTGGCGAAATGGCGGCAGGCATTGCTCATGAAGTACGAAACCCTATGACGACAGTAAGAGGTTTACTACAGTTTATGGGAAACAAGCAAGAGTTCGCTAACCAGAAGGAAAAGTTTAGTCTAATGATTGATGAAATTGACCGCGCAAATAAGATTATTACAGAATTTCTATCCCTTGCAAAAAATAGGGCCATGAATTTCTCCGAAAATAACTTAAACGATATCATTCGCAATATTTATCCTTTAATGCAGGCTGATGCTTTACGCAACAATAGTAATATTAAAATTTTTCTAGGCGAAATTCCGCCTCTATTTTTAGATCAGGATAGCATTCACCAGTTGATTCTTAACATGGTTAGAAATGGACTTGATGCCATGCCTACGGGTGGTTTACTCCACATCATTACAGCTCAGAATGAGCAAAAAGTAGTATTATCCATAAAAGATCATGGTCTTGGTATACCAAAAGAAGATATAGAGAAACTGGGAACGCCCTTTTTTACTACAAAAGATAATGGTACTGGCTTAGGACTAGCCGTTTGCTATCGAATTGTACACCGCCATGCAGCAACCCTTTCCATCAACAGCGAACTAGGAGAAGGTACTGTTTTCACAATAGAATTTGAACCGATTTCATCGGATACTTTATCTTCTATTAAAGATACCAGTCTAAGCATTCCAAAATAGAGGTGGTAAAAATGATTGAGAAAATAATTTCTCTGCTATTTTTGATTGGCAGTTTAACGTATTTGTACTGGGCACAAGAATTCACTTTCGGGACTCTTGGCTCGCCTAAATCTGGATTCTTACCAAATCTAGCGGGAGTCACTGCTTTGTTATTATCTTTGCTTCTCATGTTTCGCCAATTTCGATTAAAAAAGACTAACAATAAAGAAGCTGTCGACTGGACAAAATTTTTATTTATTCTTATTGGCTTGGCATTTTATCTGATGATTTTAACTATTGTTGGCTATTTCGTTGCAACTTTTATATTCCTATTTTACTTATTTAAGGTAGCTGACACATCAGGCTGGAGAGTTCCCTTAGCGATTTCCTTTTGTGGCTCTGCTGCATTTCATCTATTATTCACCTATTATTTAAAAGTCGCATTACCATAGAATTGGAGGTAAGGATTTGGATATTTTGAACCTGCTGCTCCAAGGAATTTCCGTAAGTATTATCCCAGCTAATTTATTATCTTGTATCATTGGAGTCTTAATTGGCACATTGGTAGGCGTATTGCCAGGAATTGATACCGTTAGTGCCATTGCCTTACTACTCCCTTTTAGCTACGGTATGGACAGTACTGCTGCACTTATCATGTTCGCAGGGATTTATTATGGCTCAAAATACGGAGGTTCTACCACTTCTATCTTAATCAACGTGCCTGGAGAAGCAGCCTCTGTAGTTACCTGTTTAGATGGATATCCCATGGGACAAAAGGGACGAGCCGGGGCAGCGTTAGCCATTTCTGCCATTGGGTCTTTTATTGCTGGCACCATTGGTCTGATCGGGCTGACCTTGCTAGCCCCGCCGTTAGCTCAGGCTGCTCTGGCTTTTGGACCGCCTGAATATTTTTCTCTTGCCCTAGTCGGTTTAATCCTCTTATCCAAACTAACTGGCACTTCCACACTTAAGTCTGTCCTCATGGCTGTTATCGGTATCATGCTAAGTACCATCGGACTAGACAGCTTGTCTGGCATCAGTCGCTTTACCTTTGGCATTGATGAATTAGACAGAGGTTTTGACTTATCCATTATAGCCATGGGACTCTTCGGCATCGGGGAAATTCTGACGGCTATGACTCACGCTGATGCGAAACCAGATATACCCTCCGTAAAATTTCGCGATTTATACCCTACGAAAGAAGAATGGCAGCGCTCTATAACTCCTATGTTTCGCGGAGGGATTGTCGGTTTTTTGGTAGGTTTATTACCGGGCCCTGCAGCAACTATATCAAGTTTCATATCCTATGGGCTGGAAAAACGCTATAGTAAACATCCGGAGGAGTTTGGTCACGGTGCTATTGAAGGAGTCGCAGGTCCAGAAGCGGCCAATAATTCAGCCATTTCAGCTACAATGATACCTTTACTTTCTTTAGGGCTGCCCTTTTGCGGAGCAACAGCAATTTTACTCAGTGGCTTTATGATTCATGGTATTACTCCCGGTCCATCATTAATAACCGAACGACCTGAGCTTTTTTGGGGGCTTATTGCCAGTATGTATATCGGTAATGTCCTTCTATTGATTATTAATTTACCTCTTATCGGTGTTTTCGTTCAACTGCTTAAAACCCCGCTCAATATCCTCATGCCTTTAGTGGCAGTAGTCACCCTCACCGGCGCCTACTCCATTAATAACAGCATGTTTGATTTGATATGGGTCATTTTTTTCGGCATTTTAGGATTCTTACTGCAACGGGTAGGCTTTGAACCAAGTCCTTTGATCATTGGCTTAGTGTTAGGACCAGAATTAGAACGAGGATTGATACAGGGGTTAATCATTTGCAACGGCAATATATGGACATTTATTACCCGCCCACTTGCAGCCACCATCCTATCCCTAGGGTTTATTGTTATTTTGTATAACTTCTTCACATGGTTTACCAAATTCAATAACAAAAGAAAGGAGTTAGATGTTAACCGTTATTAAATTTATAAAAAAAGGAGAGGATGTCGTGAAAAGGAAAATATTGATTTCTTTGGTTACATGTCTATTGGTTTTATCAATCATAGTAGGAGGTTGTACGAGCATGGAAAATAAAGCGATTACTGCAACCAGTAAATACCCGGACAAGCCGATTACCCTGATTGTCCCCTTTAGTGTCGGAAGCAGTTTGGATTTAGTAGCTAGAGCATTGGAAAAAACAGCCATAAAACAATTAGGTCAGCCTTTAATTATTATTAACAAACCGGGAGGGGCTGGAACGGTTGCCTGGAATGAAGTAGCTGGTGCAGCTCCAGATGGCTATACCATTGGAATGACATCAACAGAAATGGTCTTACATCCCCTATATGATTCAACTAAATATAACTATCCAACTGCGTTAGAACCTCTTGCGCAGGTTTCTGACATATCAATGGTAATGGTCGTCCAATCTGATCAACCTTGGAGGAGTGTTGACGATTTAATTAAATATGCTAGCCAGCACCCTGGACAACTTAAGTTTGCTAACTCTAGCCTAGGCTCATTAAGCCATATTACTGGAGAAACTTTTGCAAAAGCAGCTAATATTGACCTTATGCAAGTTCCTTTTCAGGGCGGTGCAGAATCAATGGCAAATTTGCTCGGTGGACATGTTCAAATCGCTTTTCTCTCTCCAGCATTAGTAAAAGAAAATATTAAAAATGGCAAGGTTAGAGCTTTAGCTGTAGCAGGCAACCAACGCTTAACTGACCCACTGTTCGCAAATATACCTACATTTAAAGAACAAGGCGTGGATGTAGCTTTTAGTGATTGGCATATACTTGCTGCACCGAAAGAAATCCCCCTTGAGGTAAAAAACAAATTAACTGACGGATTTAATAGAATAATCAATGACCCCGAATTTAAATCGAATATGAACAATTTAGGATTGGAAGTTAACTATTTAGACGCTAAAGATTCCCAGGAAAAGTGGATAAATGAAAACCAAAAGCTATCTAGAACAGTACAAGATACTGGCATTTTAGACTTAATTAAAGCACAAAGGAAATAATGTGATACTTCTTTAAGTTTGTATAATACGATAACAACAATAGGAGGTCATGAAGTGCCAAAAAGATCTTTCATCTTATTTGTATCTTGCCTATTAAGTATTTTGATATTGGGAGGTTGTACGAATATGGAAAATAAGGCGGCAACTATGACGAAAAAATATCCTGATAAGCCTATTACTCTTATTGTTCCTTTCGGCGTTGGCGGTGGTACTGATTTAGTAGCCCGATTATTGGAAAAAGAAGCCCCTACCCAATTAGGTCAGCCTTTAGTTATCGTTAATAAGCCAGGAGGAACTGGCACTATCGGCTGGAATGAATTGGCTGGATCCACTCCAGATGGTTATACGCTTGGCATGACTTCGATAGAAGTAATACTACAACCTTTGTATGGTCCAACCAAATATAATTATCCAACAGCTTTAGATCCTCTTGTACAAATTTCAGAATTATCAATGGTAATGGCTATTAAGGCTGATCAACCATGGAAAAACTTGAATGATTTGATTGAATATGCAAGGCAGCATCCGTCTACAATTAAATTTGGTCACGCAGGTATAGGTGGCATTTCTCATATTGCTGGCGAAACATTTGCTAAATCTGCAGATATTCAGCTAGAACAGGTTCCTTTTCAAAGTGCAGCAGAATCTACTGCAAGCTTATTAGGTGGGCATGTTCAAGTGATTGTAGTTACCCCAGCGTCTGTTAAGCAACATATAAAAAATGGAAACGTTAGAGTCTTGGCTGTAGCAGGTGAAGAACGTTTGACTGATCCTGTCTTTACAGATGTTCCGACTTTTAAAGAATATGGTTTGAATGTTATAAGTGACAATTGGTATGGAATCGCTGCACCAAAAGAGTTACCAATTGAAATAAAGAATAAATTAGCTACTGGATTCAAGGCGATTATTAACGACCCTGAATTCAAGCAAAATATGGATAAATTAGGGCTTAAAGTTCATTATTTAGGTCCTAAAGAATCAGAGGAAAAATGGATAAATGGAACCCAAGGATTAACTAAGATAGTTCAAGAAACCGGCATCTTAGAAAAGATTAAAACACAAAAAAAATAGTATGAACCCGTTTGTAAACCAATATTGCCTTTACTTAAGAAAGGTGATGGTTCTTTTACCATCACCTTTCTTCTATAGCTCTATTCTCCTATTTTTCTGGAATTTTTCTCAGTTTTAAACCAACCGAATGTGATTTTTCCAAAGGATAACCAATGCGATAGTACATTCTTTCCGGCGCGCTAAAGACAACAGGATTTACTTTCTCTAACGTTGGCATTCCCTTTTCATCAAGCACATGTTCTTCTGCCTTTGCATCTACAATTTCTCCGATAAACTGTGTATGCATGCCAAGTTCGACTGCTTGTAATAACTTACATTCTAATATTAAAGGAAATTCCTGCACATAAGGGGCATCAACAAGATCACTTCTAACAGCTGTTAACTTGGCAATTGAAAATTTATCTGTATTCTTTCCGCTGGCTATCCCTACATAGTCCGTTTCAACTAAATGAATGCTAGAGGGTATACTAATGGTAAATGCTTGGTGTTTTAAAATATTTTGATATGTAGCACGAGGTTTCTGCAAGGATACTGTCACACACGGCGGAGCGGAGCAGCAAATGCCGCCCCAAGCAGCTGTCATGATATTAGGCTCACCACCTTCGCCATAAGAACCCACTACCCACACGGGAGATGGCATAGCAAACGTATTTGCACCTAATGATTTTTTCATATTGTTACCTCCTTCTTTTTAGACCCAAAATAGCAATATTTATTTTCCTATACCGAAAATATTTTTCATGATATAATATTAGACAATAAAAGCATCTAAAACAAGTACGCACTTATTAGTAGGGTAGTGTCTTTTTTATACTGTTTAGGGGTGAAAAAATATGATTCAATTCAAAAATATTCAATACCAATGTTCTATGGAATTAACCTTAGATCTCATTGGTGGGAAATGGAAATCCTTGATTCTTTGGCATTTAGGTGAAAATACACTGCGCTTTAGTGAGCTGAAAAGAACCTTACCGCAAATCACCCAGAAAATGTTGACCCAGCAATTAAGAGACTTAGAAGCGGATGGACTTGTACATCGATACATCTATACACAGATCCCCCCCAAAGTAGAATACTCACTTACAGAAGCTGGAAAAAGTCTTTTGCCCATATTAGCTACTTTATGCCAATGGGGACTTAACTATGCAAACGATGTTGAAACATCTACAAAAGACTTGCTCTGCCACCAGTCTGAATCTTCCTCCCTATCACAATAGGGTAATCTCGGCAAAGAACCACATATCGCCGTAAACATAGAATGGCGGAGTGCTAGTTACACTCGTCCTTTGGCATCCTAATAAGCCTTTTTACCATTGATCACTAACAAGCAAATAGAAATTGTAAAGACCTGGATTTCGCTAATGAAGTCCAGGTCTTTACAATTATAAGGTTTTTCAAGTTAATTCAAAGAAAAAAACCTTGATATGCTCCTGTGATTTTAGATATTAGGTTCAATGAAGCTAATATTCTATCTCAGCTTCATTGATAACCTTTACTCCGGAAGTTTCCTTCAACTTTTCCATTAAGGAAAATAGTGCCGAATCCTTTTCTTTTGCTTCTATCATAACATCAAAATCACGATTACACTTCTTTGCTATGTTTAAAAATCTCAAAAATTCATCCACATCAATATGATCCGCATGTGCTCTTCTATTTGAGCTTTCTCTTGCACTCGAAAAATGGATTTTAGGTATCCTGCTTCCCCAAGTTGCAAATATTTCTGGCAGAATATCATCAAGATGTATTCCCTCATTGCAGCAATGATCATGATGTACATCTAATACCATAGGTGCTCTTATCTCCTGGCAAAGAGTGAGTACATCCTTGCAGTATAGGATTTATCATCATTTTCAATAATAATCCGTTTTCGAATGTTATCAGGAAGCTGCTGAAAGATCACCTTAAAACGTTCGATTGACTGCGCTTTATCTTTATATAATCCCCCTACATGCAGCACTAATTTAGCTTCAGCTCCCAATTCCATAGCCTCAAAAAGATTCACATGATATCGCAAATCTGCAAGGGCCGCATCTACTACATGTTCGAGTGGACTATTCAAAATCGTAAAATGATCGGGATGAGCACTAACCCGCATTCCGTATTTTTTTACAATATCACCAATGGCAAGCAATTCTGAGCGAAAATCCTCACAATAATCCCACCCAAAAGCAATGGGATGGGTCGCTAGAGGGATTAGTTGCGAAGTAATCCGAAACACTTGAATATGATGGGCTACATTATAACGCATCACACGCAGCTGCGTAGCTAAATTTTCTTCTGCCAAACGCCTGAGCTTACTAATCTGATCTTCTTTATCCTTAATTTTGTTTAAGTTAAGTACAGTGGTTGTTTTATTGGGAGACCCCTGAGAAATACCTAAAGCTATGGCTACATACCCCAAGCGGATGCGCATAAACTAACCCCTTTCACAGAAAAATCATCGAATTTAGTCTGTCCAAAAGTACCTAACTTTACAGTTCCTATTCCTAATATTATGCCTCAATCCTAAAATTTTAAGATATTTCTGCAACAATATTATATTCTTAGCATAATTTAACAAGATTTACTACGAATAAGATTGACTATTTCCTATTTATGTTATTATAATAGTTATAATACAATTTAATACAAAGCATTTTGTCGCAATGCTGCGACAGCAAAGTACACGCTTATTAAAGCTGGCTCAACTGCCAGCTTTTTTTATATATAAATATCTTTTTCTAAAATTAATATGTAACTTTTTATCTTTTTAAAAAGGAGGCGCTCTCATTATGACAATCAGAAGAAAAATTTTAAGTGGATTTATGGTGGTCATCGCTTTAGTCTTTATTATGAGTGCATTTACTTATTTTCAAGTGGGTGAATTAAATTCAGCTTCAAAAGAAATTATGAGAGATAGTCTCTATCAGCTTGAGCTGGTTGAGGAACTTGCCATAGATGTATCAAATGAGGCTGTGGCTATGCGTCGTTTTAATTTCACAGGTGATTTGGCTGACGCAGCCATCTTTGATAACTATCGCAAATATGGCGACGATAAAATCAGCAAACTCCAAGATGCATTATCCTTTCAAAACTCACAGGCTGTCTTAGAAACATTAAAGAAAGAAAAGTTGGCCTTTGATACCATTGCAGCAAAATCCATTGAAGCAAAACGTGCCAACAATATTGAACAGGTTGGTATTTACATGCAGCAGGCAGGCAAACCTTCTGAGAATTCCATAGCGGCAACCAAAGAGCTTATATTATTAGTAAAAGGATATGTAAGAGAGCAAGAAGAACATAGTACGCAAAAAGCTAGTGAAGTACAACTGCTGCTAGTTCTCGTTAGCCTTTTCGTTGCAGCGATTGCCATTGGCATTAGCATCTATATCAGCCGGGGAATCTCCATGCCTGCAAAACTGGTTGCACAGGCTGCCTCAGAAATTACTCTCGGCAACCTCGCAGTAGATGATATTAGAATACAATCTTCCGACGAACTGGGTCAGTTAGCGGATTCCTTTAATCAAATGAAAAGTAATCTGCGTCTTGTAATTGAAAGGGTTGCCCATGCAGCCGATCAAGTCATGACCTCTTCCCAGCAGCTCACAGCAAGTGCCTCTCATTCCACACAAGCTGCTGGTCAAATAGCGGCTTCCATTTCCGATATGGCCCAGGGTGCCCAGATGCAGCTAACGACTTTTACTGAAACAACGGTTGCGGTACAACAAATGTCTATTGGCATTCAACAAATCGCCAACAACGCTACGATTGTAGCCGGAAAATCCTCTCAAGCCTCCGAAACCGCGATCAAAGGTGGCGAATCTATAGAAAAGGCCATTAATCAAATGGCACAAATCGAAAAAACCGTAAATACCTCAGCCCAAGTCATCACGAAATTGGGAGAACAATCTAAAGAAATTGGACAAATCGTTAGTACTATATCTGGTATTGCAGGACAGACAAACCTACTGGCACTAAATGCTGCCATAGAGGCGGCCAGAGCCGGTGAACAAGGCAGAGGCTTTGCTGTAGTTGCCGAAGAAGTAAGAAAACTAGCTGAACAGTCTCAAGAAGCCGCTAAAAAAATAGCGCAGCTAATTGGAGAAATTCAAGGTGATACTACAGAAGCTGTGATTGCTATGACTAAGGGTACTAACGAGGTAAAAATAGGAGCCGATGTTGTAGATGTGGCAGGAAAGTCATTCCAGGAAATTGCCCAGCTCATACTCGAAGTATCAACACAAATCAAAGATATTTCATCAGCCATACAGCAGATCGCTGATGGCAGCCAAGTCATCGTATTATCGGTAAAAGAAATTGATGCTTTAAGTAAAAAGACTTCTGAAGAAACACAAACGGTATCAGCAGCCACCCAGGAGCAATCGGCATCAATGGAGCAAATTTCCTCTTCCAGCCAGATTCTGGGAGAAATGGCGCAGAACCTGCAGGAAGTCGTAAATAAATTTCATTTTTAACAGTTTTTTTCATTGACAGATACGTGTACTATCTGTTACAATACGTTAAAATACATATTCATTATCGATGAACAGGAAGAGTACACAATACACTAAGGGTTACAGCGAGCCAATGGCAGTGGAAGTTTGGCACTACTCGGTATGTGGAATGGGCCTGGGAGATACAGTCTGATCCGTAATGTACGGGGTAGGCGCTGTCGGGATTCTTCCGCCGTTATCAGGAAGCAGGTATCGGATTGTATTTTATCCTGTATCTTGTAAAGCTGAGCTTTTTTCAAAAGCTAATCAGGGTGGCACCGCGAGTTAACTCCTCGTCCCTATATATGCACATGCATGTATAGAGACGAGGTTTTTTATTTTAAAAATGAAGGAGCGCGATTACGATGGAATTAGAAAAAAATGAATCAGAATTAACCATCCATGATAAAAATAAAGGCGGTCGCTATCGCTGGGTTACGATTACAACCTTACTTTTGGCTATTGGTGCTATTTTGCATTTAGTCAGTCCAAATATTGGCGGCGTAACTCCTAACTGGACCATTGCCATGTATTGTATTGCTATTAATTTAACTAAACCTACCCTTAAACAATCTTTTGGTATCGGTCTAGTTGCTGCGGCCATTAATATACCAACTTCTAAGTCCGCTTTTCCTTATGGCAACCTATTAAGTGAGCCCATTGGTGCTATTATATGTACATTGCTCGTCTGCCACACTTTTAATATGACATTAGGCAAGCTCAACATTAAGCCTGCCGTAACAGGATTTATCAGCACCGTGGCTAGCGGTATGACATTCATAACCATACTTAAGGTCGTACTTTCCCTACCTTTGTCTGTGTATCTATACGCTATGATACCTGTCGTATTTACAGTAGCTGCTGCTAATGCCGCCATCACACAAATCCTCTATTTCCCAGCAAAAAAATTATTTGATTTGAAAGGTGATCAATAATGCCAGCCATAGCCCTGCAAAACTTCAGTTACGCCTACAATCATCCCAAAAAGGTTCTTGACAACATAACGATATCCATTGAGAAAGGATCCTTTTCTGTTATATTAGGTCCAAGCGGGGCAGGAAAAACAACACTTTGTCTAGCAGTAGCAGGAGCCGTTCCCCACTACTTTGGCGGCAGCTCTGCTGGGAAGGTCTATGTAGCTGGAATTCATACACAAGAATCTTCTATGCAGCAATTGGCACTCACAGTCGGTACTGTTTTACAAGATTATGAAACTCAATTAGTGACCATGACTGTAGAAGAAGAAGTTGCTTTCAGTCTTGAAAATATGGGGATTGTTCCCGAAGAAATTACACAAAGAGTCGAAGAGGTACTCGCCAAAGTTGGTTTGACAGGTTATGAAAAACAAGCCGTTACGGATTTATCCGGAGGGCAGAAACAACGCTTGGTCCTTGCCAGCGTTCTGGCAACCAATCCAAAAATACTTGTTCTGGACGAACCAACTTCCGCCCTAGACCCTGAAGGAACTTACTCATTATATAAACTCCTCAGTGACTTAAATCAAGAGCATGGTATCACAATACTGGTAGTCGAGCATGATATTGCCACCGTTCTTCCCTATGCAGATCAATTTGTTCTGCTGGAAAACGGTCAATTGATTTTTAATGGCACTCCTGAAAGTGTGCTCAGCTTCATGGCAAAAAAACAGATTTTTGCAGAAGCGATACCGCCCCTATGGCAGTTAAAGCTCATGATAGAAGAGCTTGCAACAAGGCAATTTGCCTCTTGGCATACAGAGGAAGAAGCCATCACACAGTTGGGCAAAGCCCTGGACGAGGAGGCCCGCAAAAATGCTTGAACTAAAAAATGTTTACTTCTCCTATAAAGCACAATCTCACGATATCCATGATGTTTCTTTAAGGGTAAATCCAGGAGAATTCTTGGCCATCGTTGGACGCAACGGCAGCGGTAAAACCACTCTGACTCGTCTGATGATGACATTAAAAAAACCAACGAAAGGTGAGCTCTTTTTTCAAGGAAATAGTTTAGCAAGCGCGACTCCCGCCAAAATGGCACATCACATTGGTTATGTTTTTCAAAATCCCGACCGTCAAATCTTTCATGATACAGTAGCGGAAGAAGTAGCCTATGGTCCCAAGCAAATAGGCTGTACTCCAGAACAAATTCAGACTTTCGTTACTCAAGCACTAGAAGTCACCGGACTCTCTCATTTAGCTGCTACTTATCCTCTCTCCCTATCCAAAGGACAAAAGCAACGCCTTACCATTGCCTCTGCTTTGGCTATGCAGCCTAAAATATTGATTCTGGATGAACCTACGAGCGGCCAGGATGCTAGGGAACGTGAGCAATTGTTGCAATTGTTATTAAAACTGCATCAACAAGGTACTACTATATTGTTAGTCACTCATGATATGGAATTCTTGTCTTGCTGTGCCCAAAGGGCTATCGTCATGAAAAAAGGGCAAAAAGTATTCGATGGTACTGTAGCTGAATTGTTCCATGATACGAACCAACTAACAGACTGGGGTCTAATCGAGCCAGCTGCCCTAAAGATTTCCCGCCAGCTTGTTTCTTTCCAAATATCACAGACGACTTCCATCACACAACTAGGCAATCAAATTGCAAATCTTCTAAGGAGGAATGATGACCATGCAGAAAATAGCCCCCATTACTAAATTAGCGTTGACAATCTTTGTCACCATATGGTCAATTGTATTACAATCCCTTCCTGCCTTAACAGCACTTATTGTTTGCCAATTAATTCTTCTGGCTATCGCGAAAGTTGGATCAAGTGTTTATAAGGGGATTGCCAGCTTATTTGTCTTTGCTGCCATCTTAGCTGGCATGCAGTACGCCATAAATAATGATATACTGCTTGCCGCCATTACTGCCAGCAAGATGATTGCCATGACTCTCGTCTTCTTCATTTTATTGGCAACCACAAGAATGCAGGACTTGTCGGCAGCTTTAGTTCTGCAATGCCACATTCCTTATGAATATGCATTTATGCTAACAGCAGCACTGCGGTTCATCCCGGATTTTTTAGCAGAGAGCAAAGCCATCCAAGAAGCACAAGCTTGCCGGGGTTATTCCCCCCAAGGCAATGTCTTACAGCGTTTCTTCTCCTATATGGCGGTTATCAAACCTCTTGTTCTTAAGGCGGTTACTAAATCAGAAACAATGGCACTCAGCTTAGAATTGCGCGGTTTTGGCAGCCGAAAAACACGAAGTTTTAAAAATAATGTCACACTCGCCTTGCAAGACTACGCAATGCTGCTTTCAATGATCCTATTCACCTCATACCTTGTGATACAAATCTACTAAAAAGCAGTGTCACTGATGTAATGTACTATGCTGCTTTTATAAAAGTCTGGGCGGCCTTAAAACATATAAAACAGATCGAACCATAAAAACGCAAAGGACACAAAGGAATTATTTATAACTTATTTTTGTGTTCTACTTTGTGTGCCGCGGGTGGCGGCATTTCTTTACTTATAAAATAGCCAGTGTGAAACCTAGTTTACAAGGTTTCACACTGGCTATTTTCTTAATGACCTATTTCCTCTAAGATAGTCTTTAGCCGAGCTCTTTGTTCTTCTCGATCCAGGGGCATACCATACTGATAGCAGTCAAATACATCTGCGTCTTTGACGATTTCCTCAATAGGGCTCCCTACTTCTTTTTTGCTGCTATGATTTTTTGCAGCTGTTGCTAGTAATTCAACCTCTTCTGCGGTAAAGCAGCCACTCTCTTTAAGAAATAGTTTGAGAGGTTCATACCCTACCATAGCATGATCTCGCTGCTTTCCTGTGATGATACGACCATAATCATGTACCGAACAGGCTATGGCACTCAATTCAGGATCAGCGCCGCGCTTCAACGCAAGAATTCGTCCCACTGCTGCACAGCTTGCCAAATGTATTCTTTCCCAGCTTAACGTTATATCTCTTTCCACATCTGCACTTTCAAATTCCGCAATTTTATCCAGAATTTTTTCTTGAATCTCAAATACTCGATTCATAAAAAGACCTCCAAATCTACTTCACTTTTCTATTTGCCAAAGAAAAATCCACTAACTAGGATTATAAAAACTACTGCTGATATACCAACGTACAGCCAATCTTTTTCCTTCAGAAATACTAATGCGGAAATTCCCACACGCATAATGGGCGTGCAAATCAATAAAACTAAACCTGCTAAGATAATTCCGAAAGGTTTCATATCAAAAGCCCCTGCAAAAATATCTCTAAGCCGTGTCGGATAAGAGTCTCCCGGATAGCCACCTTCCCCACTGCTTAAAAAGAGGACTAGACCTATCAAAATAACCGCACCACTTACTAGCACACCAAAGCGCAAAGACTTGCTAACAAAAATTTCAACTTCATTAATCTCTTTTGAAGATTCCTGTGTATCTTTATTCATCATTTCACTCACAATTTAACCCCCAATCCCTGTGCCATCATTTGTATGGCTACATACATGAGAACCGGAATAAATAGTTTACGAATGGTTTTACTTTTCAAACGCTGCATAATCTTTGCTCCAATGGTAGCTCCTATCAATACGCCAATCGCCACTGGTGCCGATATAATGGGACTTATATCGCCTCTATACAAATAAATTCCCGCACTGGCAGCTCCAGTAACGCCCATCATGAAATTACTCGTTGCACTAGAGACTTTTAAAGGAAGCTTCATAAAAACATCCATTGCCATTACTTTAAAGCTCCCGCTTCCGATACCCAGCAGTCCAGATATGATGCCAGCTCCATACATCACGCCGAAACCGCTATAAACATTATCCACATTATAGGAAACATTTTTCTTTAGCGCTTTATCATAATACTCCCCTTGCAGCTTTAACGTCTTTGCTACATTATGTAGAGGTACTTCTTCAGGCAATTCTTCTTTAGTTTTCTTAAGCATAGCCAGAGCAGAATACAACAATAACAGACCAAAAATGATATACAAAAGATTTGGCGAAACTAAACCTGCAATTAAAGCTCCTGTAATAGCACCTACTGTTGTCGCTATTTCTAAAAACATGCCCACTCGAATGTTTGTTATTCCATCCTTGATATATGCAACTGCTGCACCGCTGGAGGTAGCAATAACAGAGATCAGACTTGCTCCAATGGCATGTTGAATATCCACTCCAAATAATAATGTCAAAGCAGGTGTCACAATAATCCCGCCGCCAAGACCTAAGATAGAGCCAAGTACACCTGCCGAAATAGAAACAAGCAGTATCTTAATAGCTACAATCGTCACATTTCTCACCCCAATAATTAAAATAATACCTAGACTATAAGTAGAAATAAAATTTATTTTCTTTTAACCTCTAACACAAGTATAATATAATATATACATTCGATCAATATTTATATGTTTTTTTTTACGTTGTAATAAAATTAGTTTTTGAAAGGAAGATACACTATGCAATTCAAAAATTTAGATGAAGTGGATAGAAAAATCCTTAAATTTTTATCAGAAAATGGACGTCTGAGTAACGCAGAGCTCGGTCGTCTTTTGAATTTAACGCGTGCGGCTGTTAGAGAACGTATTAACCAATTAATAGATCATGGAATTATTGATCGTTTTACCATTGTAGTCAACCCTCTTAAAGCTGGGAAAATGGTCTCCATGTACTTTAACATCAACGTAGAATGGTCTAAGATCGACTCCATTGCCGAAAAACTCTTTGCTGACCAGGAAATAACAAATGTATATCAGATGAGTGGTCACCCCCACTTACATGTACATGCCCTCTTTGATAACCAAGAACAAGGGAATCACTATATGCGCAAGCTGCAATCCATTGATGGAATTCAAAGCGTAGATTCTGAATTTTTAATCACTCGTTATAAAGAAAGAGGTGCTTTACTTCTCTAAATTTCGACATTCATCTGGTAGCAAGTATACCCTTTAGACGATGAAAAATACAAAAAAATCACAGGTGTATTACAATTTTTTTCGCAAACACTATATCATAATAACCTCATTAAAGGAGGATACTATGATGAATCATAAAAACAAACGTCATCGCACAATTTCACGGTTTCAGAAAAAATTCAAGAATATAGCTGCAGCCGCAGTGGCTGGCGCCGCTATATTGTCTGGAGCCATGCTGCCTGGACTTGCCGCTCCTGTAGCACATGCTTCAGCCGATCCATCCAATGCAGATCCGCCAGCTGTTACCGAACAAGTCAAAGATACTAACACTTCCAAGCCGACGGAGAAATCAAATCCATCAAATCAAGGTGATCATCAAAAATCCAAAGACAGCAAATCCAAAGATACCTCCTCCTCTGCCAAAACACCCAGTAAGTATGAAGACGTCTTGAATATCACTGCCACTGCTTATGCACCAGGAGCTCATGACAATGATCAATGGGGCGATAAAACCTATTTGGGCACACAGATACGTCCTGGTGTAGTTGCTGTAGACCCAAATGTTATTCCTTTAGGATCGCGCCTCTACATTCAGTATCCCGATGGACATGGCGAATATGCCGTAGCAGAAGATACTGGTGGAGCGATTAAGGGTAATCGTATTGATATTGCCAAAACATCCGTAGACAAAGCCCAGGATTTTGGCATGAAAGACGTAAAAGTATTTGTCGTCGAGAAAGGTGACAAATAGAATTCTAACACCCCTATCTTCCGATTTTTGAAGAATAGGGGTGTTTTATATCATTTTGTGATAAAGTTTTTTAATGATCCAATGCTATTGAAATTCCTTAATTACTTTTTTCTATATTCGTCGACTTCTTTGAGTTAAATTATAGTTATTATTTTTCACAAATACTGCATACTCTGCCGTAACTGCTTTACATCAGCTACTTTAGGAGAATTGCGATACTCTTGTACAAACTTTTCTCCTTAAACAATAGAAGACGATTCAATTTATAATCATCTATTTTATGGTGAGCTTACTTTTTAGTAAGCACCCTACCAAAAAGTGCGTTCTTGTCATTTCCGTTGATTTACTATAGACTGAACCAAATAAATGCTGTCGCCTAGCTTCAAGTAAGTACAAAGGCGATACAAGAGGAGGAAATAATGAAAGTCATCGCCATTAATGGAAGTCCAAACAGTAAGGGTAATACGTATCATTCACTAGAACAAGTAGGAGAAGCATTACTAGCCGAGGGAATTGAGTTTGAAATCATCCATATTGGCAATAAAATCATCAGAGGATGCTTAGCCTGTGGAGGCTGTGCTAACAACCTGAATGAACGCTGTGTCATTCCAAATGATGAAGTCAATGACTCTATCCAGAAAATCAAAAAAGCAGACGGTATTTTGCTGGGATCTCCTGTACATTTCTCAGGCATTGCCGGCACTATGAAATCCTTTTTAGATCGTGTTTTTTATGTAACAAGCGTAAATGGAGGATTACTCCGCCACAAAGTCGGAGCAACCCTCGTAGCAGTCCGCCGTTCCGGCGGTGTAGCAACCTTCGATGCTCTAAATCATTATATCAACTATGCCGAAATGATTATGCCAACCTCTAACTACTGGAATGTAATCCACGGTACAGCACCGGCAGAAGTAAAAGATGATCATGAAGGTCAGCAAATTCTTCGAGTTCTAGGCAAAAACATGGCTTGGCTTATGAAAACATTAGCTGCTGGAAAAGCGCAAGTACCACCTCTTCCTCAAGAAGAAAAGGTATTCACAAATTTCATACGATAAAGCTGGTGTAAGTGCAGTAAAGAACTTATATAACTCCCGCTTGTATAAATAAAAGTATAAAGAGCAACAATCATAGACTGCTCCACCAGCAGTCTATGATTGTTGCTCTTTATACTTCTTTCTCAAAATGAATCATCAAATCAATAATTTCTGGACAATTACCAATTCGTATAGGTGGTCCCCATGTACCAAAACCGCAAGAGACAATTACCTGATAACGATCTTTTTTCAGATAACCCCAGTCAATTTCAAAAATGCGCTTAGTTATATACTGATTAGGAAAAAACTGTCCGTGATGGGTATGCCCAGATAACTGCAGATCGACACCATTTAGCTGTCCTTCAGTCAACTTGAAAGGCTGATGATCGAGCAGAATAATGGGCAGCTTTGTATCAATACCTTGCATTACTGCAGACAGATCCAGTCGCTGCTGCCCTGTTACTCTAACTGATGTAGGATCGTCCCGTCCAACGATATAAAACTGATTATTCACCAACTGGTATTCATCACGTAGCACGCTAATACCAGACTGTCTTAATTGCTCTATTGCACTCTGGCTATCACTTCCGAGATATTCATGATTTCCAAGGACTGCAAATACACCATATTGGGAATTTAATTTTTTTAAGCCTTCCGACATTTTTTTCTTGATGAAACGCTGTACATCTTCATCAATGGTATCTCCTACCAGAAATATAATATCAGGATTCAGTTCGTTGATTTTATTGACCATTTCTTCAAGACGGGTATTATCAACAATGGTACCAAGATGTACATCCGCTACCATAACTGCATGTATCTTTGGTAAATTACTCACGCCTTTGGGAATCACCACATCATACTGTCGAACACGAGGATTGCAAGCATTCCATCTCCCATAAACCAAAAGCAATCCTACTAAAGTAATAACAGTCAAGCCCAAAGCTGGTCCTTGGATGATCTGTCTATGAAACAATACATCACTTAGAAAACTCCCAACATCGATAATGATCCAGAATAGGAAAAAATAATACGCTGCCGCAAGCCAGTAATCCCCAATAATAATAATGATATCATTCGCAAAGCCCGGAAATTTTATTCTCCCGATTCGCCCCACCAATTTAGAAATTGCTAAAAAGGTATATCCACTCCAATATAACACCGTATAAGGTTCTATCATGCTGCGAAAAGCTTGAAAAAAACGTAAACCGATATAATAATTACCTGCAGCGTAAATCAAAAGCAAAACACTCATTATCAGAATAAAAGAATTCATCTACGACTCCTATTCCTTTCTATCCATGGAAAATAAGTTTACAAATGGAAACTCGCAAGTGACCAACTTCAAAATCAGTATGACTAGGATTAGAATTCTTAGAATAACAACCTTTTTGATTTTTTATTCAAATTTAGCAAATCGAGATTTCTTTACTTCATTCAATCCCATTAACTTATCCACACTATATTTGCCTGGTCCAACAAAGAATGCTGCAAAGAAACTTCCTCCATTTTCGAAGGATTGGGAAGCCTTCATTAACCCTTTGTCACTTAACATCTGAGTAGAAAAAGCAACAAGCATATTGATAGCTAACAATAAAGACATGGGACGATATAAGAATCCGATGGCAAAAAATAATCCTCCAAAAAATTCTGCAAATGCGGACATAAAGCCCCAAAAAGCTGGAGCAAATGCAATACCGAATACCTCCATCGATTTCCCCAGAGCAGCCCATTTTTCAACTCCGCCAGCAATCTTAGGATATCCATGCCACATAAACATACCACCTAGCACCAAACGAAATACTAACAATCCAAGATCAATATAAGAAACGCTCCATTGATTAAGCCAAATCAAAAGTTTCTTCATATCCACTATCCCCTTTTTCTATGTATTCTCATCTAAGTCATTAAATATAAAGACTCTACTTTATTTGTATTTTACATTATAATGCAAATCCTGCTGGAGGTCTATCCCTAATGATTGTTTTTCTCACTATAAGGACACGCTACTTTTATAGACATTATTTTACTAGGTCTATGGAAAATCCAAACAAATCGCAATTATGTCTTGACTATTGTTTAGATAAAGATTTATAATGTCTATAGATTCACTAGATAATATTAAGAGGTGTCTATAAAATGAACAACATTCCAGAATTTTTTTGGCATGCAACGCAAAATGAAATCAAACAAGGCTATTTTTACAATGAAGATACCGATGAATTTACATGCCTCATCTGCGGCGAAAGTATTCGAAATGGCATCATCTATCCTGAAAATAATATCTTATATGAAGCAAAAAAATATATTGAAATTCATATTGCAAAATGCCATCATTCATCTTTTCATTTTTTGCTTAATTTAGATAAAAAATTAACCGGACTGACTGATCATCAAAAGCTAATTCTTGAGCTTTTCTATGAAGGCAATAGTGATAATGATGTCGCAAAAGTACTGGGTACAGGCAGCACATCAACCATCCGCAATCATCGCTTTTCCTTACGAGAAAAGCAGAAACAAGCCAAAGTATTTTTAGCCATAATGGAGCTACTAGGAGAACAAATACCAAAGAAACAAAGTTTTATTGATATTCCACGTAATGCAAAGCAAGTAGATGAACGCTTTGCGATTACAGAGCAGGAGAACGAAAGTATTTTAAACAGTTATTTTAAACAAGGGCTTAACGGTCCGTTAGATTCGTTTCCTCTCAAAGAGAAGAAACGAGTAGCTATCTTACAGCATATTCTTAAGAAATTTACTGCCAATCAACACTATACTGAAAAAGAAGTAAACGCCATACTAAAACCTTTGTATGAAGATTATGTACTTTTGCGCCGTCTTCTTATCGATTATGGATTTATGACACGAACTCAGGATGGCAGTTCCTACTGGCTTACATTGTAATTAAAGCATCATTTTGAAATAAAAAAAGGAGTTGATTCTCTTGGACAGAAAAAAAGAACTTAAACTGACATACAAGCAAACGTCCCTTCCTATGGGAGTGTACCAAATCAAAAATACTATTAATGGTAAAATCTTTGTCGGCAGCAGTATGAATTTACCTGGAATCTTCAATAGACACCGTTTTCAATTAAATGCAGCTTCCCATCCTATTAAGGACATGCAAGAGGACTGGCACCAATATGGTTCTGCTGCTTTTACTTGTGAGGTCCTTGAGGTCCTAAAACCAGAAGAAGTTATAAAAGAAGATTATCAAAAGACGATTTTAACCCTAGAAGACAAATGGCTAACCAATCTACAACCCTATGGTGAAAAAGGATACAATAAACTAAAAATAAAAAAGACTTGATTGGAGCTGGAGTATTTCCCCACCTGATAAGTAATTCAATATTTTAGGATATCCATTTTAAAATTCTTGAACCGCGAAGCTGGGAAGATCACGAAGAATAAAACGTAACTATATTACTTTTCGTGCTCTTCGTAGTTCTTCGCGGTTTATCTTTTTTACACAATACTTTCTTTCTACTCTCGTAATTTATATTTCTGCTAAAATGGTAAATACTATATAATAAAAGACACGCACTAGATCAATCGATAAGGAGTGATACTATGGCTTATTGGCTTGCAAAAACAGAACCTGAAAGTTTCAGTTATAGTGATCTTGAGAAGTTGGGGCAGGACCGCTGGAATGGTGTAAAAAACTTTGCAGCATTAAAACATATGAAGCAAATGGAATTAGGTGACCTTGTCTTTATTTATCATACTGGAAAAGAAAAAGCGATTATCGGAGTGGCTGAAGTCATTTCAACTTTTTATCCTGACCCAAATGAGACTGATGAGCGTTTCATCGTAGTCGATGTTAAGCCACGTTATCCCTTAGACAGGCCTGTAACATTAAAAGAAATCAAAAGTAATGCTCTCTTTCAAGAATGGGAACTCGTACGTCAATCACGTCTTTCCGTTATGCCTGTAAGCGAAGAACACTGGAAATACATACATACTAGCGCCAAGCAAGCTGCACCATAGCAATATTAAAAAAGTACACCGCAGAGGCGCAGAGAACGCTGAGCAAAAATAGATAGTGTAAAAAAATCCTCCTCTGCGCACTCTGTGCCTTTGCGGTTCGTAAAGCTGATATTCCCAACTTTAAAAACATAAAAAAAGCAAAAGCTAACGGAATAAATCCGCTAGCCTTAAAAAGAGCCCGTAATGATCTACGCTACAGCCAATACCGATCATTACATACCTATACGCAATCTTTCGACTACCCACAAGCATTACACAACCGATACTGACCTTTGCTCGACTGCCACAGATCCCTACCGAACCGGTCGCAATCTCCCGACAACGGCCGACCCCTATCACTTCAGAACCCATGGCAGTCTTAGCTCGACCGTTACACATCCCTTTTGACCACACGACAACAGTTGGGCTGCCGTACAGCCTTACAAGACATATAACGATCTGCCCGCCGACTACTGCCGAACCTCTCGACCCGACAATACTCTTTGGCCGACCAATGCCGAACCGATTAAGATCCGACACCAGTCTTGGCTCAACCATTACGAACCCTTTACACTACATATTATGGCTATAAAAAAAGAACTAATACCTGGAAGTTTTTGGTTTCTGCAATGCCAAATTCGCCCTTTAAAGGAGCATACTATGAAATCACAATTACATGGACCTAATCGAAATCTTCCTTTCCTATAGAAGGACATAAACAATACCGAAAATCTCTCCGTTCTATGTAACAATGATTTAGAAAAACTAAAAGAATTATTATAAGAATTTTAAGAGTCTACAACTGGAACTTAGTTGTAGACTCTTTGTAGTTAAAAACACACAATGATAATTATGCAGTATTACAAAGTATCGATTTGGGGAAACTATAGCATCATTATCTTTGAAGAGGTGTAAACATGAACCAACAAAGCTTCCCACCACAACATCAGAACCAACAGCCGGGAGTTGAATCACAAATGAATCCCCGCCCCATTTCCATCAGTGATAACTATCGCTCCAGTAGTAAGCTGGAAAATAAGGTAGCTTTAATCAGCGGCGGGGACAGCGGCATAGGTCGTGCTGTAGCATTAGCCTTTGCCAGAGAGGGCGCCAATGTGGCTATCGCCTATCTTAATGAGCATGCTGACGCAGGTGAGACAAAAAAATTGGTGGAGGAAACAGGAAAACGCTGTTTAATAATTGCCGGCGACATTGGCAATGAAACCTTCTGCCAACAAGTCGTCGCAGAAACAATAAAAGAATTCGGTCAATTAGACATACTCGTCAATAATGCAGCTGAACAACATGTACAGACAAGCCTTCAAAATATTTCTGCCTTACAGCTGGAAAGGACCTTTCGCACCAATATTTTTTCTTATTTCTACCTTAGTAAAGCAGCACTGCCACATTTAAAATATGGTAGTTCAATTATTAATACTGCTTCGGTCACTGCCTATGAGGGAAATGAACAATTAATTGACTACTCTGCAACCAAAGGTGCTATCGTTTCTTTTACTCGTTCCTTATCTCAATCTTTAATAGGGCAAGGCATCCGTGTCAATGGTGTAGCCCCCGGTCCCATTTGGACACCTCTGATTCCTGCTTCCTTTAACGACCAGCATGTAGCACAGTTCGGGCAAAATACTCCAATGAAACGTGCAGGTCAGCCCGCGGAAGTAGCCCCCTGCTATGTATTTCTCGCTTCCGCTGACTCAAGCTATATGTCAGGACAAATCCTTCACGTCAATGGCGGTACCATTGTAAATGGGTAATCCGCTAATCATACCTACAACTTGCTACATCTTACTCACAAAATTATAAGAAGCTCGTCCTTTAAAACCATATAAAACGAATCGAACCGGTCTAACCCCCTATTTTTAGACATGAGCCTTAACGAACCTCATTCAATCGCA
>NZ_JAJHJB010000134.1:0-680 GCF_020819555.1 Pelosinus baikalensis | reverse complement strand
GTAAGCGTCAAACAAGAAAGTGGATAAAAAAAGAACAAAATTTGATGTATACTAGGAATCATCAAGTTTTGTTCTTTTTGCATCTTTTTTGAATCTGCGAATTCCAAGGAAGATAATCTTCTAGAATTTTAGGATATTGCCTAAACGGAAGTCCGGGTAAATCCTGGAGAAGGAACTCTAAGTAGCTATATGGGCTTAGTCCGTTGGCTTTCGCAGTTTCGATTAGACTGTATACGGCAGCGCTTGCAGCAGCTCCTTTAGGACTACCGCTAAACAGCCAGTTTTTGCGGCCAATGGTAAAGGGACGTATGCTGTTTTCCGCTAGATTGTTGGAAATGGAGCAGTGCCCATCTTTTAAATAATTCATCAGACCGTCTTTTTGATTTTGCGCATAATTTAGTGCTTCACCGATTGCTGACTTTGGCGGCACTTGCCGCCGAAGAGAATCAGCCCATGCCCAAAAGGCCTCTAAAATAGGAATTTCCTGTTTCAGACGCTTTTCTTTACGCTTATCAATCGAGTCATTCTGAAGAGACTTTTCGATTGCAAATAATTGATTGCAAAAAGCAATACCTTGGCTTGCCATAGCAGCTTCTGGATCCTTTGTATCCTTAGGAAGGATATCAACAAATTTCCTGCGAACATGCGCCCAGCATAAACAACGGGTGATCTTCGGCACT
>NZ_JAJHJB010000133.1:0-693 GCF_020819555.1 Pelosinus baikalensis | reverse complement strand
CTATTGTCCAATCCGCCCTCTTTATTGTCCAAAAAGAACGTTTTATTGTCCAAATATCATATTTTATTATCCGTTCCGGCTTGTTTATTAGCCGAGCCAGTTACAGCAAGAGTCAAGTCCTGATTTATGTGTAAATTGATAAAGCAAGTGTTTTCAACAAAATAATGTTTACATGGGGTTTGGTTCTCCCCCCTTATTTTTTTGAGCGAAACTTCCATGGGCTTTTTTCTTCCTATCCTGAAAGGGATGTCAAGGTCGCACTTTACCTTTACATCCCTTTCAGGATAGGAGATCCTCCCAAGATGGAAGTGTAGCGAAAAAGTCCACTACGTCGTTTATTTAGTTAATGACTTCTTCTTTGAGTAAGCTGTTTCCTGGTATTGCATCAGAACAGCTCCAATAAGCCGGAATGCAGATTGGGTATTTGGGAAGATTCGAATGACTCGCTCTCTCCTTCGTACCTCTTGATTTAGCCTCTCTAAGGAGTTCGTGCTTCGAATATGGACTCGAATCTCAGAAGGGAAATCCATATACTGTATTGTGTCTTCAAAGCCTTCATCCAACGTCTTTAATGCACCCTCATACTTCGCTTCACCTTCGTATTTACTCATTATTTCATCCTTGAAACGTCGCATATCCTCTATGGTGACAGCTTCAAAGATACGCTTTAACATGGTTCGAAATTCAACGGAA
>NZ_JAJHJB010000132.1:0-695 GCF_020819555.1 Pelosinus baikalensis | reverse complement strand
ATCTATGCACCGCTTCGCTCAGGGACGGATATTCCGTTTGTCGGCGGTATGATTAAATATGCCATCGACAATAAACTTTTTCACAAAGAATATGTCGCAAAATACACGAATGCATCTTTCCTTGTAAAGGAAGGCTTCGATTTCAAAGACGGACTATTCAGCGGCTACGATGAAGCAACCCGTTCTTATGATAAAACAAAATGGGAATTCGAGACTGCGGAGGATGGCACTCCGAAGAGGGATGAAACGCTTGAACATCCGCGCAGCGTGTTCCAGCTCATGAAAAAACATTATTCCCGTTATGATGTCGATACGGTCGTCAACGTAACCGGAACGCCGAAAAAAGACTTCCTAAAGGTGTGCGATGCTTTCTGTTCAACAGGAAAGCCTGGCAAAGCCGGAACGATTATGTATGCGATGGGTACAACCCAGCATACTGTCGGAACGCAGAACGTTCGCGCGTTCGGAATCCTTCAGCTCCTTCTAGGAAACATCGGGCTTCCTGGCGGCGGAATTAACGCTCTCCGCGGCGAATCGAACGTACAAGGTTCAACGGATTTCGGGCTCTTGTTCGGAGATCTTCCAGGCTATGTCGGCGCGCCGAAAGCTATTCCGGAGCATGCGACTTTGAAAGGCTACCTGGAAAAAGAAACGCCAAAGACAAGCTACTGGGCAAATAAGCCAAAGTTTCTTGT
>NZ_JAJHJB010000131.1:0-718 GCF_020819555.1 Pelosinus baikalensis | reverse complement strand
CACTGGCAATACAAGCGACAAATGTCCACCCCAGCTTTCAGCAACCCAGAACAAGTTTAGTGCATCGACAAAAGCCTCGACGTGCTCTGCCAGTAGGTCCGGAAGGAAAACGACGCTAAAAAGACCATTTCCTTTGCCAAAATAGTGCTGGAAACGTTTATGATAAGGTGAGGTTTCCAAAGTCGGCGAGAGGACGTTGGTGACGAAAGGCTGTTTCAAAAACCATTCGATCAGCCGTTGAGCGGTGTCGGCATGTTGGTTGAGACGTTTCTTCAGTCGAATCAATTCTGTGATAAAGTCGCGAGCAAGTCGTTGGTGCAACTGCGCGTTACCGGTTGCGCGCAATTCGTCGTCGGTTATTAGTGTTTCTATCAAAAAATCTACACCTTCACTAAAAGCTGGTAGTTTAGCATTTATAAAACTACTAGATGGTTCAATCGGATATTTACTACTACCACAGCCAAAACAAAGTAACAATAGACCCAATACTGCTAAACAAAAATTCTCTTCACTAAAACTCCTCCTAGATGCGCTACACAGCGATCATTTTGACGTTTATTTAAATTCACTTACTAGTTCTTTAATAACTTCTGTATCACTGTCAACATTTCTTAGTAATCGTCCATTAGGATTGTGTTCCAATTCCTCATAGCTAATTACTAAAAAGGCTACCTTATTTTCTGTTGCCCATGTTTCTCTACGCAAATCGTAAATTTTG
>NZ_JAJHJB010000130.1:0-737 GCF_020819555.1 Pelosinus baikalensis | reverse complement strand
CTCATGTTGCGGAAGAAATCAACAACCTTCTTTAAAGAATCAACCAAACGCCGTCATGGCGCCTTTCTCCGGTATCGGGTTACCCTAAAAAGTGTCGCTTGCAGTTATTCTTTTATGGTGAAAAACACAAAAAAGAACAGCCCTATTGAGCTGTTCTTCGATTGCCTGGCAGCGTCCTACTCTCACAGGGGGAAACCCCCAACTACCATCGGCGCTGAGAAGCTTAACTTCCGTGTTCGGTATGGGAACGGGTGTGGCCTTCTCGCTATCGCCGCCAGACTATTTGGTTTGAGGTTTGTTCCCTCAAAACTGGATAATGTATTTAGAAGGTAAAGAAGAAAGAGTATCACATTTAAAATTGGTTAAGTCCTCGATCGATTAGTATCAGTCAGCTCCACACGTCACCGCGCTTCCACCTCTGACCTATCAACCTGATCATCTTTCAGGGATCTTACTAGCTTACGCTATGGGAAATCTCATCTTGAGGGGGGCTTCATGCTTAGATGCTTTCAGCACTTATCCCGTCCGCACATAGCTACCCAGCGATGCTCTTGGCAGAACAACTGGTACACCAGCGGTGCGTCCATCCCGGTCCTCTCGTACTAAGGACAGCTCCTCTCAAATTTCCTGCGCCCACGACGGATAGGGACCGAACTGTCTCACGACGTTCTGAACCCAGCTCGCGTACCGCTTTAATGGGCGAACAGCCCAACCCTTGGGACCGACTACAGCCCCAG
>NZ_JAJHJB010000129.1:0-758 GCF_020819555.1 Pelosinus baikalensis | reverse complement strand
TCTGCCGTCACCGCCGTTCCGGAATAAAACAAGCCTGCGATCAGGAATGAGACAACGACTCCGAAAATGATGGCAGAGCCTTTTAACGCCCTATAACGTTCTTCTGTCCACGCTTTGTCCAAATAGTAACCAACCAGCATCGCTAAGGGCGGATACATTGGCAGAATATACGAGATTAACTTAGTCTGAGACAGTGAAAAGAATCCAAATACTACTGCAGCCCATATGCACAAAAAGATACAGGTACTACGATGCTCCCCTTTCTCTTTTACCCCTGCAATCAAAGCCTGGCCTAAAAAAGCCGTCCAAGGGAAGAAGCCCAGGATTAACACTGGAATATAGTAATACCATAGCTTCCCTGACGCGTGCTCCGGCTGTAAAAAACGTGTTACATTGTGAAAACCTAAGAATGTATCAATAAACGCCATTCCATGGATAAAGTACATCGTCACATACCAAGGCAAAGCAATCGCTGCAAAAAGCGCAGCCCCACTTACAAGTTTCATACTCTTCATGGTTTTCAGCGAACCTGTCACAATCAAGTACAGTCCAATAATCACAGCACAAAAGAAAATAGCAACTGGCCCCTTTGTCACTACGGCAAAAGCGGCGAATCCGTATAGTAGATAATATTTCCGGTGAAGAAATGACAGCAGTGCCGCCATAAGGAAAAAAGTCAGTGTCATATCCGTAACAGCTGCGTTACCCAAATAAAAATATTCCAGACTCGTTGCCAATACCAGAGCCCCAAGTAATCC
>NZ_JAJHJB010000128.1:0-778 GCF_020819555.1 Pelosinus baikalensis | reverse complement strand
TGTCTCTATTTTACACCAACTTGGAGGTTTACACAGATTTCGGGATAGTCTCAATGGATAGGCTGTGGCTTTCTTTTAAGCATTCATTATTAAATAATCTCAACAAATTGAGATATATGCTTATTTAAGTATTCTTCCAACATATCTTGTATTTGTGGCTTGCTGTCATAAAATAAATTATCGATTTCATCAAATTCACCATCATTAGCTACATCAACATAGTCCTGAATTGTTTCAATTTGTTTTCTTGACTTACCAGAATATATATAATATGCATCTTCAAGTAACTTAGCTTGACTATTAGCACCTATTATCGTAAGCGCATTTACTGTATCCTTTAAATCAACGGTTCCCCTGTTTTCGAAATATTGAAGATGACCTCCATTCAGAACCTCTGAATCGTACCAAAAACATAGATAAGCCATTCTTTGAATGTCATTTAAGTCTTCAAAGTCTTCTGAAGTAAGCAAATCAACAAAGCTATTCCATACTTGATATGGATCTTGCTGAATATCTGATTGACTCAAGGTTCGAATAACCATAGAAATATACACCTCACTAACTAACATGATTAAATTGAATATTATATTCTAGTTGCTACTATCGAGATAAACATCCTGCCGCTTGGTTGAGATCACGCAAAAGATCCTGGTAGTCTTCGAGTTCGGCATGGAAGCGTAAAATATAACCATCCGGCAAGGGTGTAACTTCGCGCTTGGCATACACTGGCAATACAAGCGACAAATGTCCACCCCAGCTTTCAGCAACCCAGAACAAG
>NZ_JAJHJB010000127.1:0-804 GCF_020819555.1 Pelosinus baikalensis | reverse complement strand
TACGTTGCCACTGAACTTAAACCATCATAAATGGGCTGAATTCCGCAAAACAAAATCAGGCATTAAGCTTCATTTACGTCTAGTTTTCCTAGAAAAAGGCTGTTCGTATCCAGATAAAGGGGTCCTCACGAATGCGAAAGAACATGATCGTGGCCAATTAGAAGTGCTGGTAGACGACAAAGAATGCATGTACGTGTTTGACCGTGGTTACTTGGATTATGAGCGATTCGACCGCATGACAGATGACGGCTATTTCTTTGTCTCACGCTTGCGCAAAAACGCCGTCATACGTGTACTAGAGCCTTTTGAACGCCCTGAAGATTCCAACGTGTTATCCGATGAAATGATTCTGATTGGAACGACGCAAAATCGTGCAGAAAATGCGTTTCGTCTCATCAAAGTACTGGATTCAAAAGGAAACGAGCTACATTTAATCACGAATCGTTTTGATTTAAGCGCTGACGAAATCGCTGAGTTGTACAAGTCACGTTGGGCAATCGAACTGTTTTTTAAGTGGATGAAACAGCACTTAAACATTAAAAAGTTCTACGGACAAAGCAAACAAGCTGTGCATAATCAAGTGTACATCGCGATGATCGTCTACTGCTTACATGTCCTGGCTCAGCTCAACACAAATAGCTCACGAACCTACCTACAAATTAGTCGGTGGTTAAAAGCAGCACCGTGGAAATCAGCGCACATTTGGATTCGAAAAATCACAGGAAAAGCTATCCCATAAAGGTTTTACCGTTTCTGTCGCCCACACCAAAGGTTATAGTAAAAAAATGGATGTTTACTACCTCT
>NZ_JAJHJB010000126.1:0-811 GCF_020819555.1 Pelosinus baikalensis | reverse complement strand
AATATACTTGTGTTACATCGATAGCGAGATAAGGAGCATCATCTGCCTCAATGCTAGAAATGTTATTTTTGAAAATTAAAGTAACATATTGTATACTGAAAAACAGATAAGAAACATGATATAGGACGTGATCGAAATCGAATATGTAGAACCAATACGATGCAAAACACAGATCAATCAAATTAAATTTTATTTAAAGAATAAGAATTTACGAGATTACTTACTTTTTGTCTTAGGTATTAATAGCGGCTTACGCATATCGGATTTATTATTATTAACAGTAGCCGATGTAAAAGACAAAGATCGCATCTTGCTCAGAGAGAAGAAAACAGGAAAAAGTAAGGATTTTCCTCTGTCTGATACATGTAAAAAGGCCATAGATGAATATCTTAAAACGATACAAATTAGTGATGGTTGTCTTTTTAAAAGCAAAAAAGGTAATTGGCCGATTACCAGGGTTCAAGCATATCGAATTATTAACAATGCAGCACGAGAAATCGGTATTAATGATGCGATTGGCACCCATACACTGCGTAAAACTTTTGGATATTGGGCGCACAAAAAAGGAGTAGATATCACAAAAATCCAAAAACTACTAAATCATTCCGCACCAAATGTAACATTAGCTTATATCGGAATTACAAAAGATGAATTAGATGACGTTTATATCAATTTAAACTTATAAAGAGCTACGATTCATATGAAATTTTAGCTGATAAATCTTAATTCCTAGAAAAAAAGGATAATTAGAAAAAATGACGTAATATGTTTTATTATGGGAATTTTCTAGTTGACGTAACACAAGTATATT
>NZ_JAJHJB010000012.1:0-117864 GCF_020819555.1 Pelosinus baikalensis | reverse complement strand
GCACATCTGGCTTATTTTAACCTTACTTACATTGTTTAGTTTTCAAGGAACACATGAGATAAAGATCTTAAAATAATTATTATGCCGCTTCAAGCGACCTCATTGATTTTAACACCTTTACATAAGTATGTCAACTTTTTTGTTGCAAATTGATGACTTGTCTATATTATCACATCTTAAAAAGGTATGTCAATGCTCTATCTTCTTTTTTTGTTTAATTTATACCTTATTCATGTTTTTCATTTTCACTTAGATTGCTGGGAAATGGGAACGGAAATTGTACGTATGTATTCGGAACATCCCCAACAACAACATATTCCGCAATTGGCATTTGCGTATCTACACTTATACTTTTACTAACTAGAGGTACTACAATTCTAATTTGTGTAGTAGCAATAAGATATATCATATGCCTAGTTTGATTAATGCCTGCTTGTTCAAATTTGTCAATTACTTTTACCTGAACAGTACCTATAGGAATTACAGTAACAGTAATATTAGGTCCCATACTAGCTAATAATTGGCTCCCGAAAATCTGTCCTATTGGTATATTAATTTGTTCTTCACTAATCTCCTTTAATTTATCTTGCACTTTAATAGTAGTATCTGCAGCAATTTTATTGAACTCCATGGTATTAGGCTGTATAAGTACTACACGTCCCCGACTATCTAATGTAACATTCATTAATGTTTGCGGGTCAATATTTAAGTTCACCCTGTCACTAATAACCTGGTTAATGGATTGCGTCGCAATGAAAGTTGCTTTTGTTTCGGCTATAGCCAATAAGGTAGGTTTTAAATGTGTTTCCATCATCCAGAAGGTGCCTATTATAATGATGCATAGTAGAATAGACACTAGCACAATGGATGGCATTCTTCGTCTCTTCCCTACGGAAAATCTCATGATTACCCTCCTAGTCCAGGATATACCTCAGTATATGGCCTTTCCTCTTATGATGTACCACTCTTTAGCATATTTTTATACCTAGTTCTTGATAGCTATATCTATTGTATATATCAAATTCCTGATTAAGATTCACTTATATAGCTGCAAGCCATGGATCACATTGACATTTGTGGCGTATCCTGCTATATTACAGTTAGTATTTGACATAAAAATAAACAAGCTGTTTTAGCTAGCAACTTGAATGGTACCGCGGGTTGTACCCGTCCTTAACCAGGGCGGTTTTTATTTTTACCTGTTGATAATTTTGGAAACATGAGGAGGCTTCTCAAACCAATGACTGTACTTGATATCCTCAAAGAGCGAGGCTTTATTCAACAACTTACCCATGAAGATGAAATGATCGAACTCTTCGAAAAAGAAAAAATTACCTTCTATATTGGTTTCGATCCAACTGCTGACAGCTTACATGTCGGTCATTTTCTTGGAATGATGGTAATGGCGCACATGCAAAAGGCCGGACATCGCCCAGTCTGCTTAATTGGCGGAGGAACGACGATGGTAGGTGATCCCTCTGGTAAGACTGATATGCGCAAAATGATGACCCAAGATGATATTGTCTATAACGGCGAACGATTTAAAAAACAAATGCAGCGCTTCATTGATTTCTCGGAAGGCAAAGCATTAATGGTCAATAATGCAGATTGGCTTCTTAAGCTGAATTATATCGAATTTTTAAGAGATATCGGCGCACACTTTTCAGTCAATCGTATGCTAACTGCTGAATGTTTTAAACAACGGTTAGATAAAGGATTATCCTTCTTGGAATTTAATTATATGTTGATGCAGGCCTATGATTTCTTAGAGCTCAACCGTCAGTATAACTGCACTATGCAGATGGGCGGAGATGATCAGTGGTCCAATATCCTGGCTGGAGCGGCTCTCATACGACGTAAAGAAGGCAAACCAGCATACGGATTAACCTTCACCCTATTGACCACCAGTGATGGGCGCAAAATGGGCAAAACGGAAAAAGGTGCTCTATGGCTGGATCCTGAAAAGACCTCACCTTATACATTTTATCAATACTGGCGTAATATAGATGATGCGGATGTAGAAAAATGTCTAGCACTTCTAACCTTTATGCCAATGGATGAGGTTCGAAAGTTGGGTGCCCTTAAAGATAAAGAAATTAATATTGCAAAAAAAGCACTGGCCTTTGAAGTGACAAAGCTCATTCACGGTGCAGAGGAAGCTGAAAAAGCTCAGCAAGCAGCAGAAGCATTATTCAACGGAGCTGGCGCACTAGATAATGTTCCAACCGTATCAATTACCTCTAATATGATGGGCATGAAAGTCCTGGACGTTCTTGCAGCTACTGAAATAGTACCTTCTAAAAGCGAAGGAAGAAGGTTGATACAGCAAGGTGGTCTTTATATTGGCGACACGAAAGTAACCGACATTGACTTAATACTCACTGATGATCTATTTGAAAATAAAAGTTTATTAATTCGTAAAGGTAAGAAAAATTATCACCGCATTGTTGTAACTCTCTAAAAGAGTTTAGCTACTTTTCTATTATTTTACTGATTAAGTAATATAAAAATGACACCAGCTATTGGTGTCATTTTAGCTTATAGACAAAAAGGATATTATTTATGTTATAATAATTAGCGTACTCAATACTAAGGAGGTTGCCAATGAACAAGGAGCGAAGCGATAGCCTTAAAGATGGCCGTCGTTCTTCTAAAAATGGTAATTCAAAACTAACGGTTATAATACTAATTGTATTTATTGTAATGATCACAGGTGCTGGACTTGGCTTTTTAACAGCAAGCATTCACACCATGCCAAGTCTGAAAGACGAGATTAGACCTGCAGCTTCTTCACAAATTTATGATGTAAATGGGAAATTAATTAATACGGTTCATTCTGTAGAAAATCGCGTTCCCGTTTCTATTAATAAGATCCCTAAAAATTTGCAAAACGCCTTCGTAGCTGCTGAAGATGCACGTTTTTATCAACACATAGGTATTGATCCTCGTGGTATTCTGCGGGCAGTCTGGTCAAATATAACCGATCGAGGCGTTTCCGAAGGTGGCAGTACCATTACGCAGCAATTAGCCAAAAATGCATTACTGTCCCAAGAACGTACATTAAAACGTAAAATACAAGAGGCGATCCTAGCTCTACAAATTGAACGTCAATACAGTAAAAATGAAATATTAGAACTCTATTTAAACCAAATATATTTTGGACAAGGAGCTTACGGAGTACAATCTGCATCCATTGTTTATTTCAATAAAAATGTTGAAGATCTAACATTAGCAGAATGTGCAATGTTAGCAGGCATCCCAAAAAGTCCAAATTATTATTCACCTTTTAATAACTTAAAAGCTGCAACAGAACGGCAAGCTACAGTACTTGATCAAATGGTTAAATATGAATTTATTAATTCGTCAACTGCTATACAAGCTAAGAATGCCAAACTTCGCTTGGCAATACGCTCATCTCAAACAGATACCACAAACCAGACAGCGAGCTATTTTATTGATTATGTTACGCAATATCTGATTGACAGATATGGGGCTGATGCGGTGTATAAAGATGGACTTAAAGTTTATACCACATTAGATCTAGATATGCAGGAAGCGGCGGAAGAAGCCATGAAAAAGCTTCCTAATATACGTACTGATAGTAATGGTTTGCAACAACCACAAGGAGCCCTCGTTGCGATTGACCCACGTACAGGTTATATCAAAGCAATGGTTGGTGGTCGTGGCAATGATCAGTTTAATCGTGCAGTTTTAGCTGAACGTCAGCCTGGTTCAGCATTCAAACCATTCGTTTACTTAGCTGCTTTAGAAGGAGGAATGACTCCTTCATCTATGATTGAAGATAGTAAAATCAGCTTTGGTAATTGGTCACCAATGAACTATGATGAGAAGTTCCATGGATCGGTTTCTTTACGTACAGCACTCGAACAATCCCTCAATGTGCCAACTGTTAAGATTGCCAATCAGACAGGTGTTGATAAACCATTATACTATGCTCAACAAATGGGGATTTCCACGTTAGTCTTACAAGGTTCTATTAATGACCGTAATTTAGCAATGTCCCTTGGAGGTCTAACACGAGGTGTCACGCCTTTAGAAATTGCCAGTGCATATGGAGTATTAGCTAACCAAGGTGTACATGTAGATCCTATAACAGTCATTAAAGTTATTGATCGCAATGGTAAGACGCTAGAGCAAGTCACTCCAAAGGAAAAGGCAGTGGTTAACGAGCGCTCTGCTTATGTTCTAACGGATATGCTACGTGGCGTCATTAATAATGGTACTGGTTCAGCTGCTAATATTGGGCGTCCTGCTGCCGGAAAAACTGGCACAACCAATGATTATAAAGATGCTTGGTTTGTTGGATTTACTCCTGATTTAGTTGCATCTGTATGGGTAGGTTATGATTCTGGCGAATATTTAAATGGTATAACGGGAGGAACTCTTCCAGCTACCATTTGGAAAACTTTTATGCAAAAAGCCTTGGCAAAAATACCATCTCGGGATTTCATTCGACCTAACGGTGTCGTAATTGAACCGAACCCCACTCCCGTTCTTACAGAACAGCCTGCTGATGGTAAGCAACCTGCAAATCCATTAACACCCGATGGTAAAAATTCGAAAACACCAAATCAACAAGATGATGACTCGCGACCAGTTGATAAAACCCTTCCCCCTCCACCTGTCAAATCTGATAAAAACACCGCCCCACCTCCACCACCGAAAAAAACAACTGAGACAGATAAAAAAAATAATCCTTAAATATAAAAAACACGCGTAATTTACGCGTGTTTTTTATATTTCTGCATATACATTAATATAAACTATAAACAAGTAGACGAGTCATCATTATTATTGCAAAGCAACAAAATGATAATAATGATAATAATCCACACACTACCGAATCCGCCACCAAATCCACCAAATCGACGTCCGCATGCCATAGGGATTCCTCCTCCGTCTATTGATAATAGAAGTATTATCAATCTTTAAATAGATGCTCTATTACTATATGAATATGAATAATCACAAAGGAGTTACCTCGTTTTAAAAATTCAGGAACACGCTAGAATAAGTAAGATATTATTTTATATTATGAGAAGCTACAATCATCATTGTTAAAGAAAAAGAGTAAAAGGATGATAATGATAATCCACCAAGATTGACCTCCACCAAAACCACAACCTCTTGCCATTTACATGATTACCTCCTTAAATATAACATTTAAAGAGCAGCTACCTAAATATCTGTCCTTAATTATTTAAGTATTGCCCCCCCTTCTAGTTCAATATATGGAGGTATCTTTAAAAGTGTTACTCAACCTACTTAGTTTTTTTATTAAATTCTATTCTAATATCCGTCGAATGCTTTTAGGAAATTCTGAAACCATCTTCATTGACTGCATACCACTATTAACTAGCTCAGTAATGTTACGAACCTTGTCGATGGTTGTCGACATTCCATCTATCCTTCTATCCATTTGCATATCTTCGGAAGTTAAACTTAACAAAATAACCATGAGCTGCAAGTTAAAATTAGGGTTCTTTAAGATCTGGCCAAATCCACTCATAGGATTGACTGGTCTGGCTTTCTTGACTTTCTTATCTTCTCGTTCCTCATCTTGTATTTTGATTTGCTTTGTATCCTTCACTTTTTCAACGATTTTCTCCTCAGTCATCATCATTTCAACATCCTTACTTTCTTGCGCAACTGACCTCTTGTAGTTTTTATAATGTCTCCGAAAGCGCATCACTCTCACCCCTTATTCAATCAATAAGTGATATTTAATCTAATATATGATGCAATCTTACAATTGGCTATTAATTGATACACACAAATTTATATTTTTGCATAAATTATAATGCTATAATTGACTTCGTTTTTTTGTGGAATTGATTTTTTAATAAAATGAGTGACCATTCATTGGACAAAATTAGAGCGGAGGCGATTTTCTATGTGGGAAAATTTAGGTAACATGATGGAAATGGTAAAAAAAATTCAACAAAATGTTGATAATGCACAAGATCAGTTAAAAGCTCAACGTGTAGAGGTTTCAAGCGGTGATGTAATAAAATTAACCCTTAATGGACAACAAGAATTATTATCAATAGAAATCAATCCAAAATATTTATCTGTTGAGAATGCAACATTATTACAAGACTTATTAGTTGCAACCATAAATAACGGTCTTACCAAGTCCCGCGAGCTGCACCAAACTGCAATGTGCAAATTAACTGGCGATCTCAATCTTCCCAAAATTCCTGGACTATTTTAAGGAGGACACTTTATGCCGAACGAAAATCCTAATACGCTGTTACAATCCATAGCACACATGATTGATAACGTAGCGAATGAGGGTACCGGCTATGATAACCTCATTCATATTTTGTCACTGCTTTGTATTCTACATATACTAAACCGTACCCAACCTCTGACGGCAGCACCTGTTATTCAAAATTCATCTGCAATTACTACTAATAATACTACTACTAATCCATTACATAAACTTTTAGGAGAGCTTACAAAGGGCGGTGGTGGTGATGGAGGAGGAGGAGGCCCTTCTCCTGACATGCTCATGACTTTATTACCTCTACTAAATAACCCACAAATTAAGTCAAAACTCAACCCCGCTAATATCTCATCTATATTAGGTGTTTTAGGTAATTTGGGAGGTGGAGGAAATAACGATAAACAAGAAGGAAGTAAAACGGAAAAATCAGAAAAAAAAGATCCACCGGCGGCGGCTGTCACTTCTTCCTTAGCGAATTCCTCAATAGCAACCCCCTCTTTAGATCCATATGTCTCTGACAAAAAGGATTTAGGTCGCTCTTTAAACTGGAAAACTACATTTGAAAATGAGAAAGAGGTGTGAGAATTCTACTCACACCTCTTTACTTTTATATTATGCAGTTAGGAGACCGAAAAAGTTTTTATAACTCTGTTTTTTCTATAACTGCACCACAGTAACTCCATCGCCACCTTCATTTAATTCACCAATGCTAATATCCCTGACATAATGATGATTTTTCAAATACGTTCTTACTCCTTTTCGCAGAGCTCCAGTTCCTTTTCCGTGGATAACCAATACTGTACTTAACCCTGCTACTATCGCATCATCAATATACTTTCCTAAGGCATATTCTGCTTCTTCTACCATCATACCCCGTATATCAATTTGCCTGGCGACATCTTGGATTTTCATAAAATTTTTATCACGATTTTTATCTTTAGCAATCTTTTTAATAGGTAAGTTGTCGCTTACCAAGCGGCAGTCTGTAATTGCAACATTCATTTTCATAATGCCCAATTGAACAGTTACTTCATTTGTACCAATCGATACTACGGTCCCCTTTTGCTTCAGCGTAGTTATGTATACTTGCATTCCTGGTATTAAGACATTGGCAGTAACAATAGGCAACGGGTTATCATCTTCTTCATTTTCATTTAAATTTTCTAGATTGTCACGCAGACGTTTTCTACTTTTGTCAAAAATACCTTGCCTTGTCGAGCTGCTACTCTTTGCTGTAAACTGCGCTTTTAGCTCCGTTATAATTTCTTCTGTTTCTCGCCGAGTTTTTCGCAGTAGGGATTCAGCTTCTTCTTGCGCTTTGGCCAAGATTTTATGCTTCTTTGCAGCCAATATACTTTCCTCAGTCGCAAGCTTTTCTCTTAAAATTTGCAATGTTTGTTCTTGCTGAATAACCTCTTCATGGAGTTTATCATAAGCGATCTTCTGCTCTTCCAAAGCATTTAAAACGGTTTCAAATTCTGCATGATCTTTATCAATAAATTGGCTAGCTTGCTCAATAATACGATCTGATAATCCCAAACGTTTACTAATTGCAAAGGCATTACTGCTTCCTGGAACACCAATCAAAAGGCGATATGTGGGTCTTAATGTTTGTATATCAAATTCCACACTAGCATTTTCGATTCCTTGTCTTGAATATGCGAAGGTCTTTAATTCACTATAATGAGTTGTAGCAATTGTTTTAGCACCAATATTCAGCAAATGTTCTAATATTGACATAGCTAAAGCAGCTCCCTCATCCGGGTCAGTACCTGCACCAATTTCATCAATTAATACTAAATCTTCGGATGATATTTGGTTTAAAATTCTCACTAAGTTAGTCATATGAGCCGAAAAAGTACTCAGACTCTGCTCAATGCTTTGCTCATCACCAATATCGGCAAAAATATTATTGAATACAGCGATTTCAGAACCATTTTGTACAGGAATATAGAGTCCAGCCTGTGTCATAAGAGCAAATAACCCTAACGTCTTTAACGTTACGGTCTTGCCTCCTGTATTTGGACCTGTAATGAGCAATGTATTAAAATCCTTGCCGATAAAAATGTCAATCGGAACTACAACATCAGCCTCAATAAGAGGATGTCTAGCCTGACGCAGATTAACATATCCTTTATTATTAATAATAGGCATGGTCGCCTGCATGGTCAGACTAAGTTTTGCCTTCGCAAAAGCAAAATCAATGTTAGCTAACATATCACAATTCATATAAATAGTCTCTGAGACATTCGCAATTTGTTCCGTAGCGGATCTTAAAATTCGCTCAATTTCATTTTTTTCTGCAGACGTGAGTTGTTTAATTTCATTATTTAAAATTACTACTGCCATTGGTTCAACAAATACTGTAGCACCACTAGCTGATTGATCATGAATGATTCCAGGAAAATGATTGCGATATTCTTGTTTAATTGGTATAACATACCGCTCATTGCGCACAGTCACTAATGCATCCTGAAAATATTTTTGATATTCACTGGAGCGCAGTATACCGTCTAATTTATCTTTGATACGACTTTGAGATAACCGTATTTCCCTCCGTACATGCAAAAGCTCAACACTTGCATCATCACGTATCTGTCCTTGTTCATTCACAATGTTTTCAATAAAATTTTCAACATTACGCAATACATTGATTTTTTCAGCATAACCAAGCAAAATGATTAATGCTACAGGCATATCCATAAAAAAATTTTTCATTCTTCGAGATGCATATAACGTACTTGCTACAGCTACCAATTCATCAGGAGCAAGTACAGAACCTATTTCTGCACGTTTTAACAACGTGCGAATATCACGAATACCACCAAGAGGTATACTAGACATTGCGTCCAAAATTCCTCTGGCTTCCTCTGTTTCTGCTATTTTTTCTTCCACTTCAGCTAATTCACTTGACGGTATCAATTCCTCTGCAAGTTCTCGCCCCATAACAGAACTACATTTATCTGCGAGCATAGCACGTATTTTATGATATTCTAATGTTTTTAGTACTGATATATCCATTCATTTCCCCCTAGAAATAAAGAAATATACAATTATATTTCTTTATAATACACCACGGAAATAATGTCCCCGGGTGATATCTTCATGTTCAACAGTTTTCATTTTATCCTGCGCAAGCAGGGGATGATCTTCTCCTTGATCCAATAGTTCTCTGTAGAGTTTGCTTATTCTACCCAAGTGATCAGCAGTACTCTTCTTTCCCTCAATTCGTATACGTTTGATTCCCATTAAACCAAATCGAGGTACATGAGGCAACATACTTAATTCTTTTGCATTTAGTATATGCATACGACAATATTGATCTGTCACCACTGGAAATCTTTCATTTTTACGATCATTTAACCAATAATCACGGCGTAAACAAGCCTGATTACATTTTCCTGTACCTAATTTGCCAAGATAGCTTCCTATCGCACAATACTCCGATACCATTAATGTTACATATCCATGAACTAAACATTCTAAAGCCACCTTCTGATCGCTAGCCAGCTCTTCAATCTGGGAAAAATTTAATTCTGGTGATAAGGTCATACTGGAAATACCTTGTGCAGCTAAAAAATCTATCGATACATCATTGTATATATTTAATGAATAATCACCGTGGAGTGGCAGGTTCGTTATCTTTTTGGCAATATGCAATGTCCCCAAATTGCTTATAGCAACAGCATCTGGCTGTAATTCCTCAAATAAAGCCAATTCCCTTTTCACTTCGTCCATCTGCCATTTTTTTATAATACGAGGAGTATTTAAAATAATTTGCTTACCATATTCATGTACCATGGCTACAGCTCGTCCATATATCTCAGGAGTGATCATTTTATGATCAAAGGTTTCTCCGCCAAACATAATGCAATCTGCGCCGGATTCTAAAGACACTTTAATTTTATCAATCGTATCTGCATTTACCACCAATAAGGGCTGTCGTACGCCAGCTTTATCCCGAATTATATTCGATGATAGAAAATCTCGTGCAACATATTTTTTTCTAGGTAAATCTTCGCGTTGAAAGGGCATTAAGCGAGCTTGTTCTAATTCTTCAATTGCTCTGCGCCTAACATCATTGATCTCGCTAATTGGCACCATCACTTCACCAATTATATTGCATTCCAGGGTATTTACGTTAAAGATCGTAGATCCTAGCCGTTCAACCTGCTTGGCAATTACTTCTGAAGTTAAGGGTCTTTTAATAGCTCTTTGAGCAATAAAGGAAGTCCTAGCCCGACTACAGAAACCATCTCTATCTTGTATACTAATTTCCAAAGGTTGACCTTCCTGTACAGTTACTTTGATATCAACTGCTACACGTTTCACTGCATTTGGTTCAGTAAAAAAAGATCGTGCTCGTTCCATCAAACCCGCATCGAAAACTTTAAAGACCCGATCATTTATGCGCACAGGAGCATGCACATGAATTGCTACTTCTGCCCCAGCAGGAGCGCTAGTCACTTTCTGACCATTTACCACCATAGATGATACGGTTACACTAACCCTGCCACCAATCTTTACCCAAAAATCAACAATATCATTTATATATAAAGGTTCATCTAATTTTATAGTTGCAACTCGTTCCTGATGCTGATAATCGCTAACCCGGCCAATACGCACGCCCCGGTTGTTCGGACGACGGTCACTCATCATCTTACGTCCCTGATGAGTCTTTAAGTAAGCCGTAGTGAATTCACGATTGAAGATTTGTGCCAGTTCTTTTTGTTCCTGCTCTGCAACAACATAGGCATCTGGATTAACCAAACAAGCGTCAATCGCTCGCCTATACGTATCAACTACCACTGCTACATATTCTGGTCTTTTCATGCGTCCTTCAATTTTAAAAGAGGTTACACCTGCTTGAATAAGCTCAGGTATCAACTCCAATGTGTTTAAATCTTTAGGACTTAAAAGATATTCCCCTGCATCCGCATCTAGGAGTAAATCATTTCCTTTTTCATCTACAAGGGTATATGGCAAACGACAAGGCTGGGCGCAACGTCCACGATTACCACTTCGCCCACCAATCATACTACTCATTAGACATTGACCAGAATATGAAATGCATAATGCACCATGAACAAAAGCCTCAATTTCTGTAGCTGTATTCTTACAAATATGTTGAATATCATCCATTGATAACTCTCGTGATACTACTACCCGCTGAAAGCCAAGCTCCGTCAAAAGCTCTACGCCTTCTAAATTATGTACTGTCATTTGTGTACTAGCATGTATTGGCATCGCAGGGATAATTTGTTTTGCTATTTTAAAAACGCCAATATCTTGAACTATAATCGCATCTACACCAATTCTATACAAATACTGTAAATAAAGCGATAATGCAGGTATTTCACCATTATCAACAAGGGTATTTACAGTCACATAAACCTTAACACTACGCAAATGAGCCAAATTTACAGCTTCTATTAATTCCTCATCAGTAAAATTAGGTGCGCTAGCTCGAGCACCAAACATTTTTCCTGCTAAATATACGGCATCGGCACCACCTTCTACAGCTGCAATTAAAGCTTCTCGACTACCAACAGGAGCTAATAACTCTATCATTTAAATTCATTCCTTTCAAAAGCCTTGCCCTATAATATAAAAACATCTCCACATAAAGACGCAAAGTACACAAAGATGGCACACGCCCTCTTTGTGTGTACTTTGTGTACCTTGATACAGGCATAGTATTTATCTACTTAATCTTTTCTTGTCTTTTTATATACTCTGCTACATCATGTACATCTGATATAAATTGTTCGAATCTCGCCCATTTCTGACCTAACGGACTTAAGGGGTTCTCAAAAATACTTTTATAATACAACTCAAGTTCATATTTTGTTAAAGGCTCTTTTTCTGGAGTTCTTATAACAGTAAAAACTCCACAACTTTCCAATCGTGCCAATTTGATATCTGACAAATTAGTCATATCCATCCCTTGCTTATGAAGCTCTTGCCGTAAATCATCGTAATTGAAATGATTTTTGATAAAGTTTTCTCGTAAAATTTTTCCATCCTGAACAAGTGTAATTGGCGTACCCTCTACCCACTTCCGTAAAGTAAGGTTTTTTAAGGATACATAAGCAATCAATTGCTGCAATGCCAAAAGAGCAACTAATCCTTCTATGCCGCTGAGTATAGTCTGTGCTTTGTCCATAGATGCAGTAACAATGATGTCACCAATGCCTACCATAATAACAAAATCAAAAGGCGACAACTGCCCTACTGTACGATTTCCCATTAAACGAACAACGATAAGAGCTATAGTAAATAACACCACTATATGTAATAAAATCTGACCAACATCGGCAGTTTCAAACACTATATCACTCCTTTTAATTGTAGTATTAACAATCAAAAAGCCTGTTATACTGCACGATAGCGTCAGTTATTTTTCTTCTTCTACCATTCGAATCAATTGTTTATAATTTTGTTCTAAATCTAAATATGCCTCTGCAATATTGAGTGCCGCTAGCACAGCCACTTTACCTGGAGATAATCGCAAATTCTTCTGTGCAATTGTCTTCATACGAGAATCGACTTCTGCAGCAATGGCAATTACTTTTTCAAGTTTGACATCACTTTTTAAACAATAGGTTTCACCAAAGATTTCAACTGTTACTTTATGTTTTTTTTCATTCATAACGTCACCTATAATACCTATTTTACTAATTCTACATTCGACCTGACAAATATGATTTCCTGCATATGTAGCAAAGAAAACATATTTGTCTTTATTAATACAAAAAAAGGCAGCTATGAGATATCATAAACTGCCTTTTTTGTATTATCTTACGCCTTATCAGTTTTATTAAGTAAACTGTGGTTTTTACCATATAAAAAATATACTAGAAAACCAATTCCACTCCATACAAAAAACCGCACCCATGTTTCGTAAGGCAAATTATACATTAAATAACTACAGGAAATAACGGCCAACGGAGCGATTACACTAACTGCAGGGCATCGAAATGGTCGTCTTAATTCCGGCTTCGTGTACCGCAGTACTAAGACTCCCACAGAAGCTACTGCAAAAGCAAATAAAGTTCCAATATTGGTAAGTTCAGCAATGATCCCAATAGGAGTAAATCCGGCGATCAAGGCTACCGCAATTCCACCAAAGATTGTAATAATATGGGGTGTTCCATACTGAGGATGGACTTTGGAAATACTAGCCGGGATCAAGCCATCACGAGACATTGCAAAGAAAATACGAGATTGACCATACATTAATACTAGTAATACGGTCGTAATACCACATATAGCACCTGTACCAACTAATGCAGATCCCATATTATATCCTATCGCCCTCAATGCATAGGCCACAGGCTCTGCATTATTTAATTCACTATAAGGTACGACACCTGTTAATACAGCAGCAACGATAATATACAAGATAGTACAGACTAACAAAGAGCCAATAATACCAATTGGCAAATCACGATTCGGATTATGACATTCTTCTGCTGCTGTTGCTACCGCATCAAAACCAATGTATGCAAAAAATATAATAGCAGCGCCAGCAGCTACTCCCGAAAAGCCAAAAGGCATAAATGGATCCCAATTTGCAACATTCACTTTTGGACCTGCCAAAACTAAGAAAATAAAAACCGCAGCCAACTTTATCAATACTAAAATTTTATTAAGTGTTGCACTTTCCTTGGTGCCGCGCACCAAAAGCAAACTTAAAAAGAAAGAAATTAACATCGCTGGCACATTTGCAATACCGCCATCAGCTGGTACCGCAGTGTAGGCCTTTGACACCTCAATACCACCTGATTTTAAAAGACCTACCATATAGCCAGCCCATCCAGCTGCAACAGCACTAGAACCTACAGAATATTCCAAAATTAGATTCCAGCCTACAATCCAGGCAACAATTTCTCCCAATGCAGCGTATGTATACGTATAAGCACTACCAGAAATGGGAACCATTGCGGCTAACTCAGCATAGGCTAAGGCGGCAAAGGCGCAAGCCAATCCTGAAAGAACAAAGGAAAGTACTAATGCAGGGCCAGCATATTTAGCTGCAGCTACTCCAGTTAAAACAAAAATACCAGTACCAATAATACAACCAATTCCAAGAAGTGTTAAATCCATTGCACCTAACGATTTCTTTAAGCCTTTTTTCTCAGCCCCTTGTAAAAGTTCGCTGATACTTTTGGTACGAAAAATCCCCATTAAGCTCCACCTTTCTTTTTTATAAATAACAAAAAATCTCAAAAAAATAGACCTGCCCACAAGGACAGATCTATCAAAATCTAAACGTTTATAAACGCCTAAATAGCTATCCCGTTAACAGGATAACACAAGTAAAGTCATAGGTAAAGATTTTTTCGTGTTTTCAGAGGAGACATTTTGTACTAACTACGAATTCTAGCCGCTAACGAATTCTCTATGTGATCAATTGTCTTCTTGTAGTACACATCTATTTCTTCATCTGTAAGAGTCCGCATCTTATCCCTATAAATTAATGAAAATGCTAGACTTTTCGAACCATCAGCTACTTGTTCACCAACGTACACGTCAAACAAGCGAACATCACTAAGCAATGGCCCCCCACTGGTAATGATAGCTTCTCTTACTTGATCAGCAGAAATAGTTAAAGGCAAGACTACTGCTACATCTCTTTGAATAGCCGGAAATTTAGGTAATGGTTCATACTTGGCAAGTAAATTTACACAATCCACTACAGCTTCGATGTCAACCTCAAATATATACACTTTACGATGTATATCAAATTCATCTGCCACTTTCGGATGTAGTTCACCAACAGTTGCCAATATCTTACTATTTCTGGTGAATACTGCCGTCTTTCCTGGATGCAGAGACATATGTTCACCTGTTGTTACATGATAATCACTGATTCCTAAACCAGCCAGTAATACCTCTACAATACCCTTGGCATCATAAAAATCAACATTGTCCTTGCCTTGGCTCCAAGACAGTTCACTGCGTTTACCTACTAATGCGCCACAGAGCATCAAAGGCTCTTTAGGCAACGAATCTAGAGGAAGTTCTTCGGGCAAATATACTGCCCCAAGTTCATAAATTTTTATATCATCATTTTTTCTAGAAAGATTACGGACAATGGTTTCCAATACACCACCTAATAAAGTAGTCCTTAATATGGGAAAATCATCCGTGATAGGATTCAGCACGCGAATGGCACGATGTAGGACATGATCATCTGCAATATTTAATTTATCCAATACTTGCGGATGAGTAAAACTCAAAGAAATAATTTCATCCAAACCCGCTCCTGTTAAAATTGTTTTTATTACATCAACAATCGACTGGGCATATTCTTGCCCACCACGTAAAATATTACCATCAGGAGTTGTTGTAGGGATTTTATTATAACCATAAATTCGAGCAATTTCTTCACATATGTCAGGCTGATACTGTACATCGTTGCGCCATGTAGGCACATTTACAATTACTTTATCACTTTCAGAATGTGTATCAATTGCAAATTCCAAACTTCGTAAAATATTCAGCATTTCACTTTTACTAATATCTGTACCTAGATAAGCATTTACCTTCTGGGGGATAAAGCTAACCTGGCGCGGCAGTACCATGGTAGGATAGCTGTCCACAAGTCCTGGACATACCTTACATGCTCCCATATCTTCTAATAACTTAGCTGCTCTATCTAGAGCACGAATGCTATTAACCGTATCTACACCTCTTTCAAATCTTCCTGATGCTTCTGAACGCAAACCAAGAGCCTTTGAAGTACGGCGTATACTTACTCCGTTAAAAGAAGCTGCTTCTAATATTACATTTTGAGTATTATTAGTGACTTCTGTAGCTAACCCTCCCATTACACCTGCGATCCCTACAGCTTGTACTTGATCCGCAATTACCAACATATCAGAAGTAAGTTCACGCTTAATTCCATCTAACGTTGTAATCTTTTCACCAGATTGTGCTTTTCGCACTGTCAAGCTATGTTTTGAAACCAAATTATAATCATAAGCATGCATTGGCTGTCCCATTTCCAACATAACGTAGTTGGTTACATCAACTATGTTATTAATGGATCGCATTCCCACAGCCTGCAAACGGTGTTTTAGCCATTTTGGTGATGGGCCAACCTTAACATTTTGCAACACCCTTGCAGCAAAACGAGAACATAACGAAGGCTCTTCAATAGCAACCTTTACTAAACTAGCAGACTTTTCCGCTGCGGTCTCATGTAAGTGAATCATTGGTTTTTTTAACGTACTGCCTGTCAAAACTGCAACTTCTCGGGCTAAACCAATTACACTAAAACAATCTGCCCGATTTGCCGTTAATTCAAATTCTAGAACTACATCATCCATCCCCAACGCTTTTTTGATATCAACACCAACAGCTGTGTCTTCAGATAAGATATAAATACCTTCTTTTTCCTTTGCAGACAACAACTTACTGTCAATATTCAGTTCTGCCGTAGAACACAACATGCCATACGACATTACACCGCGCAATTCACTTGCTTTAATTTCCAGCCCACTTGGTAACTTAGCACCAACTAAAGCTACCGGAACAATATTTCCCACTGCAATGTTGTTTGCTCCAGTGACAATAACCAGAACTTCAGTTCCAACATCTAGTTTACAGATGGACAATTTCGTAGCATTAGGATGCTTTTCTACTTCAAGAATCTTACCAGTTACAATCTTTTCAATATCTTTACCTAAGTAGCTAATTCCTTCCACCGGAATACCAGCCATTGTTAGCATCTCTGCTAATACTTCGGGTGTTTGTGAAAATTCAACATACTCTTTTAGCCATTTTATTGGTGCTTGCATACCCATCCCCCTTTAAGATTGTATATCATTATTTTCTTACTAAAACTGTTTTAAGAAACGTAAATCATTCTCATAAAATAACCGTAAATCATCAATACCATATAGTAGCATTGCAATTCGTTCTACGCCCATACCAAAAGCAAAACCACTCACTTGTTCTGGATCAAATTTACTCATCTCAAGTACGCGAGGATGTACCATTCCCGCACCTAATATTTCTAGCCAGCCAGTGCCAGAGCAAACTCGACATCCTCCACCACTACACATAACACAAGAAATATCTACTTCTGCACTAGGCTCAGTGAAAGGAAAGAAACTAGGACGAAAACGCACGCCAACATCTTTGCCAAAAATTTCATGAATAAACAATTCTAGAGTTCCTTTTAAATCAGCAAAGCTAATATTTTTGTCAATTACTAGCCCTTCTACTTGGTGGAACATCGGAGAATGAGTTGCATCATAATCACGACGATATACTTTTCCAGGTGCTATAATACGAATAGGTTGATTTGGTACTGCTGCCTGCATAGTACGAACTTGTACAGGTGAAGTATGAGTACGCATTAAAAACTCTTCTGTAATATAGAAAGAATCTTGCATATCCCGTGCAGGGTGATCTTTAGGTAAATTAAGTGCTTCAAAATTATAATAATCCTGTTCTACTTCTGGGCCTTCTGCTATGGCAAAACCCATTCTCATGAATATTTCCTTTATGCGTACAAGGGTTACAGTTAAAGGATGCTGATGCCCTACATTTACCTTTCTCCCAGGCAACGTAACATCAATCTTCTCAGAAGCCAACTTTTTTTCTAGATCAGCTTGCTTAAAGCCTTCACTTTTCGTTTGAATAATATTTTCTAATTCAGACCTAATATCATTTACAATTTGTCCAATTCTCGGACGCTCTTCGGCGCTCAACGCTCCCATTCCCTTTAAGGCACTAGTTAAGCTCCCTTTTTTCCCTAAATATTTAACCCTAAGCTCGTTTAATGCATCCATATTATCTGCCTGTGATAACTCTAGCAAAGCCAATTGCTTTAAGGATTGTAATTCTTGTTCCATGTGTACCTCCTAAAACATCATTATAGATAAAAATAAAAAGACTCCACCCCTGCAAGGGGCGAAAGCCTTACTCCCGCGGTACCACCCTAATTAGTACTCAACTTTCTTTAACGCAGAAAGGAACGTCTGGCTTACACAAAAATCATTTCTTCAGCACAGATTACTCCAGAGCGAACTTCTGTTAACCGTTTTGGAACTGTTCTCAATCTACGACAGCATCCTCCCTGTATAAACTGGCACTAACATACTCTTCTCTATCATTGTAGTTACCTTAATATAGCAACTTTATCTCACTATATATCTTCAATTCTACAGAGCAGTTAAACAATATAACACTAACAGCTCCTTATCAGCAAAATTATAGCACATTATATCCCATATTACAATAAAAGACTACTGACGCTGACGCACCGCTTCATATAAAATAACAGCTGCCGAAGCTGCAACATTTAAGGATTCCACATACCCCAGTAAAGGAATATGTAACCGCTCTATTGCAACCTCGAGTAACTTTCTACTGACACCATTGCCCTCGTTGCCAAATACGACAGCCACAGACTGATTAAAATCAGTCCGAAAGTAAATGGTAGAATCCTCCAAAGATGTTGCTAAAATACGAATATCATACTTATCCAAAGAATTTATTACTTCGTCTTGGCTGAGCCCCTCGAATATCGGTACATAGAACAAAGATCCCATACTAGCCCTTACTGCCTTAGCAGCAAAAACATCAGAACAGCCTTTTGTCAATATTACTCCTGTACAACCAGCGGCAGCAGCCGTACGAATTATAGTCCCCACATTCCCAGGGTCCTGAACTTCATCAAGCACCACCAAAAGCGGTTTTTCTACATTAGCAAGACAATCAACTAACCTATACTCACGTTTTTTCATAATTGCCATTATACCTTGAGGTTGCTTTACTTCCGTTATTTTTCCATATATAGCTGCTGAAACTTCAATCATACGGCAGTTCCTGGACTGCAATAATAACAACACTTCTTGCACCCTTTGATCTTCCTCTGCTCCCGTTATATAGACGCACGCATCCACTGACCAATTTGCCTGAGCAGCCTCTTCTACTAACCGAACACCCTCAATACTAAATAAACCTAACTCATCACGAAATTTCTTTTCTTTAAGCGAAGCAGCCATTTTTATAAATCGATTCTGACTACTAGTAATTATTTCTTTCACGCTAGGTCCTCCAAGCGTTGTATCCCTTTCATCCCTCCCACAACAACTAAAATATCACGTTCAGTAAACTTTTCACTTGGTAAGGGTGGCACAATTACTACTTCTTCTCTTTTAATAGCAACAACATTAATTTCAAATTTTGCCCGTAAATCTGTTTCAGCCAGTGTTTTGCCTACTAAAGCCTTGGGAACACGAACTTCCACAATTCCTAATTCCGGTGAAAGTTCAATATAATCCATTACATTACTCGATACTAAATTATGAGCTACACGTTGCCCCATATCCCGTTCCGGATATACAACTCTATCAGCACCCATTTTCTCCAGCATTTTACCATGTAATGTATTTTTTGCCTTTGTAACAATATAGGGAACCCCTAATTCTTTAAGTTGTAATGTGGTTAAAATATTAGCCTGAATATCTTCCCCAATCGCAACAACAACCACATCAAAATTTCTAATACCTAGGGCTGATAATGTATCTTCATCCGTTGTGTCTGCTTGTACAACATGTGTTACTTCATCACTAAATTCTTGAACTCGTTCTTCTCTTGAGTCAATTGCTAATACTTCATAACCCATTTTATGTAAAGTAATCGCAACACTAGTGCCAAAACGTCCCAATCCGATAACAGCATACTGTTTTTTGTTCTTCATAAAAATTTGCTCCTCAACCAATATTAATCTTACCCTCAGGATAATGTATTGCACCTTTTCTACTACGTAAGGCCAAAGCTAAAACGAATGTCACAGGACCTATCCGACCTGCAAACATAGTAATAATAAGCCACAGTTTACCATGTACAGTTAATGAACTAGTGATACCTGTAGACAACCCCACCGTTCCAAACGCCGATACCACTTCAAATAATATCCTTAAAAAGGAGAATTCTTCGCTAATACTCATCATCATTGTTACAATAATAACTAATGTTGCAGCAATAAAAAACACGGTAAAGGCTTTATAGATGATATTCTGGTTAATGCGGCGTCGAAATATCTCAGCATCATGCTTACCTGTAATTAAAGCCCATATTGCCGCAATCATTACTCCAAGAGTTGTTGTCTTTACGCCACCACCTGTTGAAGCAGGAGATGCACCAATAAACATTAAGATAATCGTAAAAAACAAGGTAGCATCCTGCATTTTACCGATATCAACTGTATTATACCCTGCAGTTCTTGGTGTTACAGATTGGAAATAACTAGCAAGAATCTTACCTTTCCAAGATAGCTCACCAAGAGTCTCCGAATTATGCATTTCTAACAATAGAATAACTACGGTACCAAAAATAAGTAGCACTAAAGTAGTAATAAGTACCAACTTAGTATGTAATGAAAGCTTCCTCCATCGTCGATTATTCCAAACATCAAAAATTACAGTAAAGCCAAGACCGCCTAAAATAATCAAAGAGGTAACCGTAAGATTTACAGTAATATCATCGACATAGCTTGTTAAACTACTGCCAAACAAGTCAAATCCAGCATTACAGAAAGCAGATACGGCATGCCAATAACCATAATAAATACCTGTGCTACCCAAATCAGAATACCAATGGATTGCTAAGATTGTTCCACCAATAAATTCAAGAAAAAATGTAGCGAAAATGATATATTGGGTTAGTCGAACAACACCTGATACTGTCATATGATTCAAAGCTTCCTGCATAATCAGACGCTCACGCAATTGAATCTTACGACGCATAATCAGCGCCATTAATGTAGCCATTGTCATAATTCCCAGAGCTCCGGCCTGAATAAGAACAATAATTACCATTTGCCCAAATATAGAAAAATAAGTCCCCGTATCAACAACTACCAATCCAGTTACACATACCGCTGAGGTCGCTGTAAACAAGGCATCAATAAAAGATAAACCTTGACCAGTCGCCGAGGCCATTGGTGTCATCAATAACAAGGCTCCAGCTACGATTAACCCCGCAAAACCCAAAGCTAAAATTTGATAAGGCGTTAGTTTCCACTGCGAAATGTCAAATAAATTTGCAAATCTAGTATGAACGATCAAAATACTTCACTCCAAATTTCAAATAGCATTTATAAGTGCCATATCCAACGATACCAATATATTTTACCACTACTAGTAAGAAAAAACACACATTTTCTTTTGAAAATGTGTGTTTTTTATAAATATTTAATTTATATAGCTTTAGAAATACAATTAAAGTGGAACATATACTTACTAACTGACTCTTTCACACCTTTTTTAACTGCAGACATCAAAAATATATAATTAGCTCCCGGATTGTCACGCAGCTCATTTTTAAGTTTTTCACTTGCAGCCATAGACGTATCAATAGGGATATTAATCTTACTAATGCCACATTTTATAGAATTAGAGTAATCATCACTACTCAATTTCGATCCTCCATGCATAACTAATGGCACGCTAACAACAGTACTCAACTGACCTAATCTGGTGATATTGAGTTTTGTCATACCACGATATGCTCCATGCTTATTACCTACCGAAACAGCCAAAGCATCAATCTTAGTTTTATCCACAAAATTAGCGGCCACATCACATGTAACAATATTGTCTTCATTAATATCATCTACATGCTCGCAACAACCAACATAGCCCAATTCACCTTCGACAGAAACGCCGAGGGAATGGGCTATACGTGTAACTTCTCTAGTCTGTTTCAAGTTTTCGCTAACAGGCAAAGCAGATCCATCAAACATAACAGAGGTGAATCCCCAACGAATTGCTTTAATAATCCCTTCGTAAGTATGACCATGATCCAAATGGAGAGCTATCGGTACTGATGATTTTTGTGCAGCACGAACCATAGCCGCGCTTAAGGTCTCTACATCAACAAACTTGAAAAACCGTTCCGTAATTCCAAGTACTAATGGTGTTTTTAATTCTTCTGCCACTTCTACAACCGCACACAATGTCTCTAGATTAAACACATTAAAACCGCCAACTGCATACTTTCGATTACGCGCATCGTCAAGTAAATGATTCATTGTTACTAACGCCAAAATAAAATCCCTCCTTACGGTTAAATTTTACTTCAATTTGATTCTATTATATTCGCGAAACTTTTTTTAAAAACCTGCATATATTTTGAATATTTAATTTTTTTTATTCCTCATCTATAAATTTGCTCTGCGCGCAATGATAGATTCGTGTAAAAATAAAAATTCCTAGACAAAAGTCTAGGAATTTGATATCTATTTAAGTTGCTCTTTAGCAATTTCAACAAGTTTAGCAAAAGCAACTGTATCATTAACTGCAAAATCAGCCATCATCTTACGATTTACTTCTACACCGGCTTTACTCAAACCGCTAATCAATTTGCTGTAAGAAAGACCATTTAAACGAGCCGCAGCATTAATACGGGAAATCCACAATCTACGGAATTCACCTTTTTTCGCACGACGATCGCGACGAGCATAATATAGAGCTTTCATTACTGTTTCATTTGCTTTTTTAAACAGCTTGCTTTTAGAACCCTTATAACCTTTAGCTAACTTAAGAATTTTCTTATGACGTTTATGTGCTGTCACGCCTGTTTTAACTCTTGGCATGTTGCTGTACCCCCTATTTAATATATGTCAATTTTAGGCGTAAGGAAGCATTTTCGATACGCGTTCATGATCAGATTTGCTAACCAAACCAGCTTTACGTAAATTACGTTTACGAGCTGGACCTTTTTTCTCAAGGATGTGACGTTTAAAAGCTTTAGAACGTTTGAACTCACCGCTACCAGTAACTTTAAAGCGTTTAGCAGCAGCTCTACGTGTTTTCATTTTTGGCATAATTGGTCTCCCTTCTTAATTCTGTGGCTTAGGTGCCAGAATCATTATCATATTTTTTCCTTCAAGCCTAGCCGCGCGCTCAATATTGGCAATATCTTTAATTTGGCTGGCCATTTTATCCAAAACTTTCTTCCCTAGTTCAGGATGGGACAACTCCCGTCCACGAAACATGATGGTTACTTTTACTTTGTCACCATCTTCGAGAAAGCGTTGAGCGTTTTTAAATTTAACATCAAAGTCATGATCCTCAATGTTTGGACGTAGTTTTACTTCCTTGACAGTTACAACTTTTTGTTTTTTCTTGGCTTCTTTCTCCCGTTTCTGTTGTTCATATTTGAATTTACCAAAATCCATAATACGACATACAGGCGGCTTAGCCGTTGGTGCTACCTCGACTAAATCAAGATGTTGTTCTGCTGCCATCTGCAGCGCATCTCTTAGTTGGACAATACCTAATGGTTCATTAGTTGCACTAGTCAAACGAACTTCTCTAGCCCTGATTTCCTCGTTAATTCTTAATGTGTCTTTGCTAATTGTCGCTCACCCCCTGATAAATTTAGCTACATATAAATAAAAACGGATGGTATAAATACCACCCGCAACAAAAGCATAATCATACATGCTGTCATAACCTTACGAACTGCTAATGCGTTGCAAGGTGAGAAGCGGATGGCTTCTACTTAGACTCAATATTCTTGAGTACTTGATAATATTAACATTAGGAATATCGAATGTCAAGAACTATTTTTCAAGCTTTTTCCTTTATTTCTTTTAAAAGATCGGAAATAAACTCACTAGCAAGTTTCCCACCGACATCGCCGTGACCACGCTTACGTACAGCCACACTACCTGATTCAACTTCTTTATCACCAACAACTAATGTATATGGAATTTTTTGCAGTTGTGCCTCACGAATCTTATAACCAATTTTTTCACTACGCTCATCTACCTCAACCCGGATCTCTTGCTCAAACATAGCAGCTGCCAACTCACGAGCATATGCTGCCTGCCGATCAGTAATCGGTAATATCTTAACCTGTACTGGTGCCAGCCACGCAGGAAATGCTCCAGCATAATGCTCAATCAAAATCCCGATAAACCTTTCTATGCTGCCGAAGGCTACACGGTGAATCATAACAGGACGATGCTTTTGCCCATCTTCTCCCACATAATTAAGATCGAATTTCTCCGGCATCTGCATATCCAATTGGATCGTACCGCACTGCCAAGTACGTCCAATAGAATCTCTTAAATGAAAGTCAATTTTAGGACCATAAAACGCACCATCACCTTCATTTATACGATACTCCATGCCTCTTTCTTCCAAAGCATCTCTAAGAGCATTAGTCGTTAGGTCCCACACCTCATCAGATCCCATAGCTTTTTCAGGTTTTGTACTTAACTCTGCATGATATGATAAACCAAAAGTACTGTATACAGCATCAAATAAATCAATTACACCCTGTATTTCTGTTTTGATTTGTGAAGGCAGCATAAAGATATGAGCATCATCCTGAGTAAAGCTTCGAACTCGCATTAAACCATGCAGCGCTCCTGAAATCTCATGACGATGTACCAACCCTAATTCCGCTGTTCTAAGGGGAAGATCCCGGTAACTATGATGCTGAGTACGATAAACTAAAATTCCTCCTGGACAGTTCATAGGCTTTACAGCATAGCCTTCATTATCAATAGTAGTAAAATACATATTTTCCCTATAATGATCCCAATGACCTGATTGTTGCCATAATTTTTGATTCAGAATAATAGGGGTTTTAATTTCTTGGTATCGATATTTAAAATGCAATTTGCGCCAGAAGTTTTCAAGTTCATTTCTAAGCACCATACCTTTTGGATGAAAGAAAGGAAAGCCAGGGCCCTCTTCTTGTATACTAAATAAATCAAGTTCTCGACCTAATTTACGATGATCACGCTTTGCGGCCTCTTCCAACATCGTCAGATATGCCTCTAAATCAGCCTTTTTCTCAAAAGAAGTACCATAAATACGCTGTAACATTTTACGTTTTTCATCACCGCGCCAATAGGCACCAGCCACACTTTGCAACTTAATAGCTTTTACCTTGCCAGTAGAAGCAAGATGTGGACCTGCGCACAAATCAACAAACTCTCCTTGCTTATACATGGAGATCGCTATATCAATCGGTAAATCACGTATTAGCTCTACTTTATAGTCTTCACCTAACTCTTCAAATATACGGATCGCCTCATCACGGCTAACTTCCATTCTTTCAATAGGGAAATCTTCCTTAACGATTTTCTCCATTTCAGCCTGAATTTTTTCTAAATCTTCAGGAGTAAAAGCCTCATCTACATCAAAATCATAATAAAATCCATTTGCAATAGCAGGACCAATTGCAATTTTGACATTCGTAAATAAACGTTTTACTGCCTGAGCTAATATATGTGATGAAGTATGACGAAAAGCGTCACGTCCTTCAACATCTTCAAATGTAACAAACTCAACCTTTGCATCGCTATTTAATTGAATTGGTAAATCAGTCACATGACCATCCACTTTTGCAGCTAAGGCACTTTTAGCCAAGCTGCGGCTAATGGATGCTGCAAATTCAGCCAATGTAGTTCCTTGTTCAACCTCACGTATACTTCCATCTTTCAATGTCACTTGTATCTTTTTCATAGATGTTCCTCCTTAAAAATTTTCCAAATAAAAAAATAAACCCTCATCCCCATAGGGACGAGAGTTATAACCCGCGATTCCACCCTGATTGGCAAAAGCCCATCTTGATCATTGATAACGGGAATTACCCGGCACAGCTTACCGTTTTATAGCTATTACTTCTTATAGCAAAAAAAACATTCAGCATAGCAGTTTAAAGGTGGTAACAATAATGGTGTACGTAAAGATGCTTACAGCCGGTGACATCTTTTCTCTGAAACGACAGTGATACTATTGTCTTGTCCTTTGCATTACTTTTACTAGTATTAGTCTAATAATAGCTATTTTCAAGATGAATGTCAATAACTACATTAGCAGTTTAATGCGTAGGCATAAGGTCTTCCTTATAGGCCTTTATACAAAAGTCACATCCATTGCATATCATGAACCTGCCATCAAAGATGTTCTTTATAATATCCACCAAGCTCTTAGTCGTAGCACGATTATGATCCTCTACGTGAACCATAACACTATATGGTGCTATCGTGATGAGGGCTGTAATGAGCAAATCTTCATGATTGATTGAATCATCATTTTCTAGCACAAAGTTTTCTAATTTTTGATTACTAATTAAATTCCCCTGTTCATCTAAAATTTTGTACGTACCAGAATTAATAATAACTACGTGTACTTCCTCTACCTGCGGTTCCTGGATCGTAACAAAATATCGCAATACGCGGATAAACTCTTGATATTCTAATTCCATCATAAAATCATCTACAGCTGTATCTACTACTCTAGCCAATTTTTCCCGATATTCTTTCAATCTAAAATTGATAAATCCTTCTAATACAAGCTCATGATGTGCGTTAAGATATTCAGCAATTTTTTCCACTATGTTCTTGCTGCGCGTACCAAAACCAAAATCCGCAACCACACCATAATTATCATTTAATAACTGCAACGTATTATCATAAATGATTTTACGCTCTTCTGCAGAAAAATAATAATAATTATCTTCAACAATTTTATAAACAATTTTCTTTTCTTCTCTTGAAATAATTAATTCAGCTAACATATTGGCAACATGATGTTTAACTGCATTCTTAATCCGTTCATAATTACGAAACGATAATTCTCCTTCCATCACATTACAACCAATAAATGTATAATGTCCTTTATTGGTTTCATCAATCGCTATTCTATATCCATCTTTAATTAATGTTTTGCAATCCAATTGCAATCTTTCTCGAATATCCTGGGTTGTTCCGCTTAAACCAACCGAAAGCAATTTCACCACCCTCACTCCCTTCCTATTATATTATATGTATCACATTATATTTGCATACAATTCAAAAATATAATAAGAAGACCCTTAACTCTCTAAAACATAATCGAACCGTCAAAATGAAGAGAACACAAAGAAGAGACAGATAGGATTACTAGACTTTCCATCTTCGAAATTTATAATTCCTATAAAAAAGACTTGGCAAATGCCAAGCCTGCTAAGCCTTATACTTCATTTCTACTTACGAACTGCTTTATTTTTATCAAATATTTTTCCGTGTTCCATCTGTTTTGCAGCAATGTCTATTTTTAAAAGCTTCTCGTATTTATGAATTAAAGCGACTTCCTGCTTAGTAATAATCGATATGGCGATACCACTTTCTCCCGCTCGCCCAGTTCTTCCTACACGATGTAAATAGATTTGAGGATCTTCAGGCAAATCTAAATTAAATACATAATCGATACCGACTATGTCCAGTCCCCGAGCTGCTACATCAGAAGCAACTAATAATTGAACTTTCCCCTTGCGAAAATCTTCTAATGATTTCTTACGATCCCCTTTTACAGAGCTTCCATGTATGCCTGCAGCTTTCAGTCCATGATACACAAGCTTGTCAGTAGTTTCTTCAATATCATCACTTTTATTTATAAAAACTAATGCACGTTTCGCATTAACAAGGCGTACCATTTTACGCATAACTTCAATTTTATCTCTCTGCTCTGCCACAAAATACATATGTGAAATATCAGGTCTTTCGTTACTTTCTTCAGCAATTGTAATGACCTCTGGGTCACGCATGATCCCTTTAGCAATTGCTAACGTATTTGAAGTTATCGTAGCCGAAAACAACAGAATCTGCCGATCTTTAAGCGTAGTCTTTAGAACGGCTTTTACACTATCCACATTTTTGTCATCTAACAAACGATCCGCTTCATCAATAATAATTGTTTTAATCGTCTGAGACGTTATCTTCTTTTTTTGTATCAATTCCAATATCCGCCCACTAGATCCCACTATAATATGTGGCTTCTCTTTTAATTTGTCTATTTGCCTGGCTATATTTACATTCCCAATAATAGGAGTAGACGTTACAGCAATTTCTGAGTTCTTCGATAATATTTCAATTTGCCGCTGTATCTGAATAGCAAGTTCATGGGTAGGGGCAAGAATCATAACCTGCATCTCTTTTTTGCTCACATCAATCTTCTGAAATAGAGGCAATAAATAAGCTAGTGTTTTACCTGTACCTGTTGCCGATTGACCTATTATATCCCTGCCTGCTAAAGACAATGGAATTACTTTCGTCTGTATTGCCGTCGGGACGTCAATGTTCGCCTTCCCTAAACCTGCTGCCAATTGGGCAGAAACGCCGATCTTCTCAAATAATTCGCTCATTATTTTCTCCTCTTCATACGTCTATTTTTAATGGTCCTAATTACTTCATTCATAAAAAACGTTCCCTTATCGAATACTATAATGGTTCCGCCAGCATGCATCAAGTGCCGCCTCAATGTGAGGCGGCACTTTAGACTACGTTTACCCTCTTAACGTCTGGATTAAAGCATAATTAATAGCTGACATTTCATGAGGTACGGCGGCCATACCAACTTTACTGGCGGCCATATATCTCGCACATGTTTTGTGCCTTTCGCGATAAAGTTCTGGTGGACAAAACATGGAACAGTCACCTTTAAATGGACACACTAGCGATTCCTCCACTTCAGACAATAATACTTCATATATCAATATTATCTTATAAATTACATAATATATCAATATTTTTTCTCAAGACTCGTCATTTTATTCCTATAATGACTAAAAAGTCCCTCATCAAAGATGAGAGACTTTTTAGCTACATGAGTATTTTAACTAAGAAATAGCCTGTAAGACATCCAACCCCTACACCAATTAGACCAGGAGCAATAAAACTATGATTGATAATAAATTTACCAATTCGAGTAGTACCCGACCGATCAAATCCAATACACGCTAAATCACTAGGGTAGGTTGGTAAAACAAAATATCCATAAGATGCAGAGAAAAAGGCTACCATCATTTTGGGGTCGACTCCCAAACTAAGACCTAAAGGAGCAATTGCAGCAACAGCAGCCCCTTGACTATTCACTAATTTTGAGACTAGGAACAATACAACAGCATACATCCAAGGCTGGCTAGCAACAACGCCCGCCAATGTACTCTTCAATAAGGCGAAATGTGCATGAAAGAAGGTCTCACTCATCCATGCTACACCAAATACAGAAACAATTGCAACCATACCTGCTTTAAAAACAGGACCATTGGATATCTCCCGTTGATTCACCTTACAAACAATCAGAATAATAGCACCTGCAATTAGCATCAACATCTGGATAACTAGATTCATCGATAATGGCTTCAATTTACCAACAGGGCCAAAAGAAGGAAGTAAATTAGGGAATGCACCAAATAGAACAACAACACCAATGGCAGCAAAGAATATCCAGGTTGCCCAATAGGATTCTTTTGGGAATACCTTGTCTAATAGAGTATCAGAAGTTCCATAAATATATTCTTTTTGCTCTGGATCCTGAATTTTTGCTTGAAATTCTTCATCCTTGTCCAGATCCTTGCCACGCTTCATACTCCAAAGAGCAGCAACAACAACTCCCAACAATGTAGATGGAATGGAAACAGACAACAAATCAAGAAGACCAATCGCACTACCTACACCATGGGATTGAGCTAGAATCGAAGCCATAGACACAACTGAAACGGATACAGGAGATGCACCGATTCCCATCTGAGATGCAACGGAAGCAACAGCCATTGGTCTTTCAGGACGAATTCCTTTTTTAACCGCAATGTCATAGATAATAGGAAACATTGTATAAACGACATGACCAGTACCGCATAAAAACGTCAATGTCCAAGTAGTTATTGGGGCTAGAATCGTGATGTAAGAAGGGTGACGGCGTAATATACGCTCCGCAACCTTCATCATCACATTTAAGCCTCCAGCAGTTTGCAATACAGAAGCACAGGCAATTACTGCTAAAATCGTTAGCATAACATCAACAGGTGGTTGACCAGGTTGCAGATTAAAACCAAAAGTAAGAATAAAAAGACCGATACCACTAATTAACCCTAAACCCATTCCACCATAACGAGTACCTAAGATCAAACAGCCTAAGACCACTAAAAACTCCAAACCTATCATATTATTTACAATTCCCCTTTCTTTTAAGAGTCTAACAAAGTCGCAAAAGCAATTTTGTCTACTTTTGCATTATGCTTGCCTTCCTCTTTTTCACCTTATACATGTTTGCTATTAATATGGCGAAATCCTGCGAATTCGAGAGAATTCACAGGATTTCTTCGTTTTTTTTAATTATTTAATTTGAATTTAATTATTTAATTCAAATTAAATAATTTTGACTACATTTTTTCAGTTACAACAGCATTTTCTTACGCAAAAAAGGCTGTGATTTTATTACATCACAACCTAAGGTCCTATTAACACTCTTATTACATCTTCTAAATATAGATTCATTTAGAAGATATTCGCACATTAATAATCCTGCCACATCCTAAACATTTTCCCATACCAAAGCTATTAAAATATACTGTACCTCCGCATTGTATATGAATTAACAAGTATAGCGCCTCCTTATAAGCTATTATAAAGAGTATTTTATGAGATATTACTGGAAATTATGATCTTATTTATTTTTATAAAAATAGTAATATATATACAATTCAAATTTGAATTACATGACGAACTTCTTTTAGCTTGTCAAACTCCGCAGCAACAATCTGCTTAAAGAGCGGTACTAAATTAGGATCAAATTGTGTACCAGCACAACGTTCAATCTCAGCTATAGCCACTTCATGCTTCATGGCTTTACGATAAGGACGATCATTCGTCATTGCATCAAAAGCATCGGCGATAGATAAGATGCGACACGCTAAAGGTATTTCCTCATTCTTGATTCCTAGCGGATATCCTTCTCCATTCCACCATTCTTGATGTTTTAATATCCAATCCGCAATTGGCAATAACTCACCGGAAGACTGAGCCATTCGATAGCCGATCTCACAATGACGTCTCATAATTATAAACTCTTCATCTGATAAGCGGCTCGATTTAAAAAGGATGTGATCAGGTATGCCTACTTTACCAATATCATGGAAACGACCTAAAAGACGTAAGTCAGGTAATCTACTCGACTCTATTCCTATCGCTTCTGCCAACTTTACGACTAAGATCTCCAATCGATCAATATGCCCATCATCAACAAAATCCCGAACCTCCAGAGCTTTGCTAAGAGTCTTAACGATGGAACTCCGAATACTTTGGCTGCTATGTAATTTTTCCCGATACATATTATCATCAGCAACTTTAAATACATCAGCTACACTTTGCTTAGGATAAGCTTTAACACTAAATCCAATGGAAATGCTAAGAGGAATTTTAGCATTAGTCTCACGAAATTCACTAACCCGCCGACGAATACACTGGCAAATCTCTTCAATATCTATACTGCTTGAATTATACAATATCACTGCAAACTCGTCACCACCTACCCTTGCTACTTCAGCAATTCCTGAAAAGCACTCTTTAATGATCGTAGCAGCACTAATGAGAAGTTCATCACCAGCCTGATGTCCAAAAGTATCATTTACTAATTTAAGACCATCAATATCACATATCACAATTCCAATAGAACTCTGGCAATTTCTATCCAACTCCTGCAACTGCTCTTCAAAATACACTCGATTATATAATCCGGTCATTCTGTCATGTAAAGCATAATAGTGAAGTTTACCCTCCATATCTTTTCGTTGGGTAATATCCCTGACAATGGCAATAATTTCATTGGCATTAATCGCTATAATTCGTACTTCCTGATATCTGATGGTTTTCATTTCTTGATATTGATATTCAAAGAATTGAATCTTTTCTGTTATAAGCGCTTGCTGAATCTTCTCTGCCAAAATTTGCGGATTCTCCATCATTAAGAAATCTTCTAAATTTTCACCAATTTTCTCTTCCTGAATTATTGAAGTAAACTCCTTACCGTTTTTATAAGAAAGTACGATACCAGAAGAGTCCAAAAGATATATCGAATCTGGCAACGCATCAATTAACCTTTGATTCCGGCGTTGGCTTTTTTGTAACGCTTCATATAATAGAAAATTCCCTAAGGAAATAGATGTGATCTCGGCAAAACTTTTTAACACTTGTAATTCTTCTTTATCAAAAACATGCTCCACTGTATAATTCATGCTAAAGACACCAATTACTTTTCCCTCGGCTTTTAAAGGAATACCAATACCAGCTTTCAAAAGATTATAAACCGGGTCGCGTAATCGGTCTTCCCATTCATGATATCTTGGAACAATGACGACATCTCCGCTTTCCCATACTTTACCGATAATACCTTCACCTTTTTTTACACTCCCCTGGATCTGATAGCGCAAATCCTTCTATAACTTTTGATATCATAGAATTATCATTCTCACTAAGTAAGTAGATATACCCAAATTGAGCTCCACTTATCTTCATCATTTTTCTAACTACAATCTTTAAAAGATCATCTACCATAAAACCCTGCATGAGGGCAATGGATGCTTCATGCAAAGCATACAAACATTCATTTCGCCGATTTATTTTTTCCTCTCTATACAATAATTCATCAAATTGCTTTTTTAATTCTTCTTCAGAAGCAAGCAACTCCTCATATGTTGTCATAATCTCTTCATTTTTCTTCTGCATTTGCTCTTCAGATTCCCTAAGGCGCCTAGAACTACGGGAAATGAGTCGATACAGCATTAAGGCTGTAATCGCTACAAAAAAACATCCTTTTACAACCTCTATTTTAATAACCATCCCTGGATCTGAAACGAGACTGTTTACTAAATAATCAGAAAATAATATCCATAAGACACTGATAACTATATACATTAACGTGATTTTGAAACCAATAGAATATTTATTTTGAAACATAATATCAACTCCTTACTTCTATAACTGAGTAGATCGTTATTTTTTAGTTCGACAATATTTTCCTTTTTCCTGCGAAAATCCAAACATTACCACCCGTCAAACGGGCGCGCATAGCAGGTGGCTTTTTGTCTCGTGCGCTTCACTTACTCAACAGACTGAAGTCTAAATAAAAGCGAAAGAAGGATTCTATAATAGAATCCCTCTTTCGCTAATGAAATAAGTAAACCCATGATATCGTTTCTTTTATATGTCCAAACCTGCCGCTAGCAGGTGGGCATCACAGATTGGCTTTTGCCATCCACTCAAAGGAGGTCCGACAGCTACCATATCATTAGATTCCCTATTTATAAAAGTAGGTTGGACATATATAAGATAACATATATCACAGGTAGATCATTTTCTGATAATTATACATCCGTTGACTTTAGAATGTTCTTGGCATCAAACCTTCTTTCAACATTAAATATATAATACCATATCAATTATTAAGATGCAAAGCCATTTGCATAGAAAACGAAGTTAATCCGCCTTGTATACTAGTTTACCATCAAAAAAGGTCATGATGATTTTCGTTTTATCTATATCGATAGGATTCACCACAAATAAATTTTGATCAATTACCACCAGATCAGCAAATTTACCCACTTCAATAGAACCAATTTCATGTTCCATAAATAAAGTATAGGCACCATTTATAGTAAAACTTTTGATCATTTGCTCTACAGTGGCTCATTCGCCTTTATTTAAAAGATACCTTTCATCATCCATATCTGTAATATCTTCTACACCATGTAAGGCCGTTATCAATATTACGTGTGACACCAACATCCATCGCTAAGAAAGGCATTAACCGTCATAGCGCCACGAATACGCAGTTGCAGTTGTTTCGCTTTTTGCATTTCATCACAAGCTTTAAAGATGACATCAAAAGGCACGCTTGCCATACAAAGAATACTCGTAATACCAAAACGATGCATCTTCTTCTGAAAAGCAGTCATCGCAGTAATATATTGATTCAAACTATATTCAGGCAAAGCAATCAGCCACATAGCCCATTCTTTTAGTGTTCCCCACAGCTCACCATTACTCTGATCCGTTTCTATAACGCCGCCCTGAGGTACTTCTGTTTCAGAAGTTATACCATTTATTTCTAAGGCCTTGGAATTTACCCATAGGGTGTGGCCATCATGTGCTCGTAAAACGATGGGAATCTCGATCGTAATGGCATCGAGATATTCTTTGCAAGGTCCTTTAATCAACTCTTCACCTGTTAATATACCCCATGACCAGCCTCTGCCATAAACCATTTTAACATCTGGATGCTGCGCGATAAACTTTTTTACAGCTTCCACATATCCTTTTATGCTATTTATATTAAATAGCTGAACTTCGTAAAGCTCAATTTTATATTCACCTGCCTTTTCCCTTGCCCGTTCGCAACATTTCATATAAAGAAAAAAAGACTTACCCTCTGATAAGTCCTTTTTCAATAGAAAGAATAAAGCCCATAATATCGTCTCTTTGATATGTCCAAACCTGCAGCTCGCAGGTGGGCATCCTAGACATGCTTTTGCCTTCCACTCAATGATGGCTCGGCAGCCAGATATCATTTAGATTCCCCAGTTATAAAAGTAGGTTGGACATAAAAAAGATAACGTGCATTTCAGGCATCTTTTTGCTATGTGTATACATAATATCATATGAATCGTACTAGTGCAAAGTCCTTTATAATTTAGTTTTAGGAGCATTTTTCGGTTTAGGAAGGTTAATATACATGATACGTGCTTATTCTTTTAAATGCGCATTTTTGCGTTTCAAGATATGAATTTTCTACATCCTAAACTTTGTATTCTCTCAATATTTTAAACTGATCAAAAAACATCTGATAATAGACTCCTTCGTTGTGGATTAAGAAATCGTGGTTACCTTCTTCCACTATTTCACCATGATCAATTACTAAAATATTATTTGCACCACGAATGGTATTTAATCGGTGAGCAATGATAAAACTTGTGTGTCCCTGCATTATTTTTAGCAAGGCATCCTGTATATGTATTTCGGTACGAGTATCAATGCTGCTTGTAGCCTCATCCAAAATAAGAATCGACGGTTTGGCTAAGATCACTCTTGCAATCGCTAGAAGCTGTCTTTGACCTTGACTTAAATTTGCGCCATTTTCTGATAGTTGAGTTTCATATTGCTTCGGAAGCATTGAAATAAAACGATGTGCATTAGCCATTATTGCTGCATTTTCCACTTCTTCATCAGTTGCCTTACCTACTTGTGAGTAAAATATTTCTCGATAAATTTCACAACTTTCCATCAGTTCACTATGCTTGCCAATACCCACAATTTCCCCTTGATCAAGTACTATTATTCTATCTAAATCCATGACAGAGATAATCCGCTGAGCAATAATAAGACAAGTAAGATTTTTTGCATATTGTTTTAAGGCTTCTTTTATTTTCTCTTCTGTAAGCACATCAACAGCACTTGTTGCATCATCTAAAATAAGAATTTCTGGCTTTTTAACAAACGCTCTTGCAATCGCCAGCCGCTGCTTTTGTCCACCAGAAAAATTGACGCCACCTTGCCCAACTTTTGTTTGATACCCTTCAGGTAATGCAATAATAAAGTCGTGGGCTTGCGCAATCCTAGCTGCAGTTTCTATTTCCTCCACCGTAGCATTTTCTTTTCCCCATTTTATATTATCCATAATGGTACCAGTAAATAGTATAGATTTCTGAGGCACAATACCTATTTTCTCTCGTATCCACTTTGGGTTTATCTCCTTCACATCTTCCCCATCAACTTTGATAGAACCAGAAGTTACATCATAAAAACGAGGAATTAACTGAATAAGACTACTCTTGCCTGAACCTGTAGAACCAATGATCCCAACCCGTTCTCCTGGCATACAGGTCATCGTAACATTTTTAACAACTGCCTCTTCCTTCATTTTTCCATAGGAAAAATATACATTTTGAAAATCAATTCTACCTTTAATAGCCGTCATTTCACTAGGATAAAGATCCCATTTCATCTTATTTTCTTGAGCAAATACCTCACTAATACGCTCTGTTGATGCTTTTGCTCTCACAAACATATTAAAAACCATAGAAATCAGCAGCAATGAGAATAACATTTGTGTCATATAATTAATAAATGCAATAATATGACCTGCCTGCATTTCTCCTAAATGTACATACTTTCCTCCAAACCAAAGTACTGCTGCAATGCCAAAATTTACCGTAAGCATAATCCCTGGCCCAAAAACAGAGATCATCCGCATCGCTTTAACAGATTTTAATTGGAGTTCTTGATTTGCTTTATTAAATTTCTCTACTTCATAATCAAATCGATTAAACGCCTTTACAACTCTGACACCAGATAAATATTCCCTCATTACACTGTTTAACTGGTCAAGAACCTGTTGAACCTTTATAAAAAAAGGAAAGCCAAATTTCATATTAATAAGGATTAATATCCCCACAATCGGAATGACCACTGCCAAGATCAATGCTAATTTAGCATTGAGTTGTATCGCCATAATAAGACTTCCGATGCACAAAAAAGGCCCCTTGATAAAGATTCTCATGAGTCCATTTACAAGAGTCTGAATTTGTGTAACATCATTTGTTAAGCGAGTTACCAAAGAAGCTCTATCAAAGTGTTCAATATTTTCAAGAGACAATGTTTGAATTTTTTTATATAAATCCAATCTCAGTTCAGTCCCAAATTTTTGCGAAACAGTACTCGATATAATATTGCGGAAAGACGCTGCAATGGCTCCTAGTGCTGTAATAAAGAGCATGAAACCTCCTTTTAAAAGCACATATTCCATATTCTTCCCAGCTATCCCCACATCAATAATTTGCGCCATAATCGCCGGCAATATAAGATCACACACCGTCTCACACATTACAAAAAATACAGCTAGAAAAAATTTTTTACCATATTTTCCTGTGTAACGACTAAAAAAATTCATGCTTTCAATCTCCTTGAAAGTTTCAAAGTATACTACTAATAGCAACTATAGTACATTATACACTATATATTATAGTTGTTAAGAATCGCTGCACTTTGTATTCAAGATTCTTTTTTATTTTTTTCTTTATATTCTATTGACAAGAAGTCTTTTAATGATTAGAATAAGTAACAATATAGTCAAAGGTAATGACTGGGAATAATAAATGTTTAGAAATTTTCAGAGAGCTGAAGGTTGGTGCGATTCAGTAAATTTCATGCATTGAACTCACCCATGAGCTGCAGCCCGATAATGTAGGGTGTGCCGGAATTCCACCGTTACAAGGATAGATGGTGTTTGCCATCGAAAAAGGGGGTTCATTTTTGAACCAATTAGGGTGGTACCGCGAGTTTACCTCGTCTCTATTATAGTAGAGACGAGGTTTTTTAGTGTCTAAATCCGGATTAGTCACTAAAAATCTCCATGAATTATATAAAATAAACTTGGGAGGTATTTTTAATGAGTAGAAGAGTATTAGTATTGGATACAACCTTACGAGATGGCGAACAAGTACCTGGTGCAAAACTCAATATATACGAAAAACTTGAAATTGCTCATCAACTTAAAAAATTAAATGTAGATATTATTGAAGCAGGTTTCCCGTCTTCTTCTAAAGGTGACTTTGACTCTGTACAAAGGATTGCCAAGGAAATTATCGATGGTCCGATGATTACTGCTCTAGCAAGGGCTGTTAAAGGAGATATTGATGCAGTCTATGAAAGCATTAAATATGCGCAAAATCCCCTCATTCATATCGTTTTAGGAACTTCTGCGATTCATGTTGAGAAAAAATTTAATAAATCCAAAGAATCAATTTTAGAAATGGGCGTTGATGCCGTACGATATGCAAAGACATTACTTCCCAATGTTCAATACTCTACAGAAGATGCCTCCAGGAGCGATTTTGAATACCTTTGGAAAACGATTGAACAAGTAGTAAAAGCTGGCGCCACCATGATTAATATTCCTGATACAGTTGGCTATGCAGTCCCTGAAGAATTTGGCGAACTAATTAATAAAATTAATTATAGACTAAAAAATTTAAATGATAAGGTAATATTGAGTGTACATTGTCATAATGATACAGGGCTTGCCACGGCCAACACCTTAATCGCTGTCAAAAATGGAGCCAATAAAGTAGAATGTACCTTAAATGGTATTGGCGAACGTGCAGGCAATGCAGCTTTAGAAGAAGTTGCAGTGGGTCTTAAGCTACGTTCCTCTTATTACAATGCTCACACCAATGTGGTGTTGCAAGAAATAAAAACGACCTCAAAGCTTGTCAGTACTTTAATGGGATTAGATATCCAAGTTAACAAAGCAATTACCGGTGACAATGCTTTTGCTCATTCCTCTGGCATACACCAGGATGGTCTGCTAAAATCTCGTGATGCCTATGAGATTATTAGACCTGAAGATGTTGGCGTGGAAAATATGGAGCTCATTTTAACAGCCAGATCGGGAAGACACGCCTTTAAAGATGCTATCAGCAAAATCATACACAAAGACATAGAAAATAACGACTTCGAAAATCTTTTCAACAAATTTTTGAACCTTGCGGACTTAAAGAAAGAGGTCTATACTCATGACCTCTACTACCTCGTTGACCGCTACTATTTTGAGCAAGGCAATACCCAAGCAGAAGTACACACGGTAAGCGGAAAATTATATGAACTCGTGGCTTCCCAAGTAATCAGTAATGATAGTTTTCCATCTGCAAGTGTACGCTTAAAACGTGGTGAAGATATTTTTAAAGACAGCGCAGTTGGAGATGGTCCTATTGATGCGCTTTATACAGCCATAAAAAACATTGTAGGTTTTGACATCGAATTAGTGGAATATAAGATAACTAGTGTTTCTAGAGGCAAAGAAGCCCTAGGACGAGTCAATTTACAAATACGATATAACAATAAAGTCTATTCATCTAAAGCAGTCGACACCGATATTATAAGAGCCAGCGCATTAGCGTTTTTGAATGGCGTAAACACGATTATCATTGAAGACATTGGTAACGAAAAATAACGCACAATACTTGATAATTTACTATTGCAAAAAGGCATACAACTCCTTCTTCTATTGAAGTAAGAGCTGTATGCCTTTTATAAGGCAATTATAGTTTACTTAATCACTCTAAACACCCATCACATCCTCCACAAGCCTCCTGCTTACTCTGACCTCGTTGTCGTGGTACAGCATAAGAAGCAGGCTTTGAAATAATATGTTCTAGGGTTGCTATATAATTTTCAGGTAATCCCTGCTCTTTTGCCCCTTGAATAATTATATCCAAATACTCAGTGCTAGGCAGCTTAGGTTCTCCCAATCTGGCTTTCTTGTAAATACTTGCTTCTCTGACTCCATTTTGCTCATCAAGTACTTCCACCGGATAATGAAAATATTCCCCAGTTCCATCTAACCTCGCATCTTCGCAATTATCTAATTGTTCCCAATCATAAGATTCTAATTGATACAACACTCCCCACACTTCCGATTGAGTATCAGGAACAACAGTTTCTACGGCTCCATCCCAGATAACAGAATTTTCGTAAAACCCAATCTTATGACCCGGTAATCGGGCAATGCCAAGTACACAAGGCTTAGTGCATTTTTGCTTCATTCTTTCAAAATTAAGATTAAATCCATAGGCAAAATAAAGACGAGTTGGATTGGTTGTTCCCATATGATTACACCCCTTTTATTTTATACTCATGATCTGCAAGTTTTAAGCCGCTATCAGTGCAACAGAACATATCTTCAGCAGCATTTTGTATTATCAAGCATAGCAATAAATAAAAAAGCGCCAAAAACAATACGGATTGTCTTGGAGCGCCATTGCTTCACTACTTCATTCTCTTTTAGTTACTTTTAGAACATCATATCTCAAAGTAAGAGATATGTCTAATAAAATTTTAAGTAAGATATATTTCAGCTGCTTTTTCATCCGTGTCTGTCCAGAAGTCCCATGCCTAGCACCCAGTGTAGATTATTCTGTTGCACCAGGCGTTACCCCTAGCTGATACAAATCACTTGCAGAAAGATCTCCATTGTACCGCCGCAAACCATGCCTTCATCAGCGGCAGTATCATCGAGTAACGACAGAATATAAGTAAACGACATACCCTCATCCAATGCTCGAAGAGCTTGTAGCTTAGCCTCTGACTCTGTACAACCACCACCAATCGTACCTAGTATCTTTCCATCAGGATAGACAAGCATTTTGGTGCCAGCTTTACGAGGCGTCGATCCACGAGTATCAATGACCGTAACTAGTACAGCCCTACTCTTTTCCTCTTTAACTACGCAAATAGCCTTAAGAATTTTTTCATCCATCCTATCCCCTCCCTTTACCGCTAAGCGGTAAGCAAGTAGCATTTCGAGTCTATGCTAATACCTCTGCAACAATACTAAGAGCAATTTCCGCTGGTGTCTGGGCACCAAGGTCAAGACCAATGGGAGCTCGCAGACGTGATAAAATTTCTGCTGCGATACCTTCTTCAGTCAGCTTGTCCCTAATCCCTTTCACCCTTCGTTTACTACCGATCATCCCTAGATATGGTACCGGATAATTGAGTACAGCTCGTAAACATTCTAAATCATAACGATGTCCTCTAGTAACTATGATAATTGCCGAATAATCATTACTTTCTACGTCTTTTAAAGCAGTTCCAAAGTTTTCACAAATAACTTTTTCTGCCTTGGGGAAAGAAAGGGTATTGGCAAACTCTGGACGGTCATCTATAACTGTTACAGCATAACCAATCAGATGTAACAATTCTACTACGGGCTGACTGATGTGTCCACCACCCAGCACTAAAGCACTCAGACGAGTGCGCAAACAATCCCAAAAAAGGCGGTAAGCCCCCTCATATTCTATTTCTATGATAGTGGGCCTCTGCCAATTTGTTGTTTCTATCTTATTAACAACCAAAGCTGTAAATTCTTTGTCAATAAGCATTCCTTCAAACTCATTTTCCTTGGATATAGTCAACATTTTTCCTAAGTGAATTGCTTGCTCTTTCGGAGTGCCTACTATTGTTATAATTTCCGTCGATTGATAATGATTGAATTTTTGTAAAATATTTGAGAAATGATCCATATCTTCTCCTTTCCACAAACCTTAGATAAGGCCTACTAAGGGTAATCTTGAAATATTCCTTCATCTTATCAACTTACGTAGCAAATAAATCCCCTGAGGGTCTCCGTCACACAAATTGCCATTTTGTACAACCTGCTGCCCTCGCAAAAAAACGTGTAAGGCTTTGCCTTTTTGTTGAAAACCTTCATAAGGTGTATAGTCAACTCGCTGTTGCTGGGCTTGAGCGCTAATTACTGAGACATCATTCACATCCCATACTACAATATCAGCATCACTGCCTGGTGCTATCGTTCCTTTACGAGGAAATAGTCCGAAAATTTTTGCTGGCTGAGTTGCAGTTACATTAACAAATGTATTTATACTGATTTTTCCTGGGACAACACCATAGGTGTAGAGGAGTCCTAAGCGATTCTCCACTCCTGGAATACCATTTGGGATCATACTAAAGTCATGCAAACCAGCATCTTTCTGTCCATGAAAATTGAAAGAGCAATGATCTGTGGCAACAACATCAAGCATTCCATCATGTAAGCCTTGCCAAAGAAAATCCTGATTTTCTTTCTTGCGCAAGGGAGGCGATATTACATATTTGGCGCTTTCAAAATGATCTTTGCTATAAAAACTTTCATCTAACAATAAATACTGAGGACATGTCTCAGCATAAACTCGATTACCCCTACATTTTGCATTCATCACAACTTGCAAAGCATTATTTGAACTTAAATGTACAATATAAACTGACGATTGGGCAGCATGTGCTAAAGCAATAATCCTGTAAACAGCCTCCTCTTCTGCCACAATAGGGCGAGATAGAGGATGATAATAAGGCGCTACATTCCCTTGACTGCGATATCGCTTTACTAAATTGTAGATCATATCCCCGTTTTCACAATGGACACAAACTAGCACGCCACACTGTTTACTTTTAACTAAGGCTTGAAATAAAATATCATCATCAACCTGCAACAAATTTTTATAAGCCATATATAATTTAATTGAAGTTACCCCAGCGCTTTGTGATAACCAACCTATTTCCTCAGCTATATCATCATTCCATTCAGTTATGGCCATATGGAAGCCGTAATCTACATAACACGCTCCTTGAGCCTTAGCGTGCCAGTTGGTCAAAGCCTCCTTGAGGGTTTGACCTTTAAATTGGGTTGCATAATCAATAATTGTCGTTGTCCCACCCATGATTGCCCCTTGCGTACCACTGGTAAAATCGTCAGCAGTGACAGTATTGCCTACTGGCAAATCAAAATGTGTATGGACATCAACACCTCCGGGAAGTAAAAGATGCCCTTCTACATCCAAGATTATATCCTCTGGTAAAATAATTTCCTTGCCGATAGCAACAATTTTTTCACCTTCGATACGAACATCGGCTTTATAATAATCAACAGCTGTTACAATGGTTCCACCACGCAAAACAATCCCCACAGTAGCGCCTCCATTAAAACTACAGAGATACTCACCTTTGTAGTATCTCTGCAGTCTATCTATTCGGTGTAAAACAATTACCAGTTTAACAATTATGAATATATATGTGTACCAGTTTTTCCAGATATCGCTGCTTCCAAAGACTCAGTATTAGTAATAATGGCTTTTTTACCGCCACTTTCCAAGAAACTTATTACAGCTTGAATTTTAGGTAGCATACTGCCAGGAGCAAAATGATTTTCTTGAACATATTGCTTCAATTCATTTAAAGTCACTTTCTCCAATGCTCTTTCATCCGCTTTACCATAATTCAGATACACTAAAGGTACACTTGTTGAAATAATAAGTACATCTGCATTGATTTGCGCTGCCAGCAAGCTGGAAGCGAAATCCTTGTCAATAACCGCGTCAATTCCTTTTAATGTACCATCAGCCTGTTTAATAACAGGAATACCACCGCCGCCAACTGCCACAAGACAATATCCTTCTACAACCAACTTTCTAATAATATCAATCTCGACAATTTCTTTGGGGAAAGGGGACGCAACAACACGACGATATCCTCTGCCAGCATCACTTACCATCACCCAAGTAGGATTTTCCGCTTTGATCTTTTGAATATGCTCTTCCGTATAAAAAGAGCCAATAGGCTTTGTTGGATTTTCAAAAGCCGAATCCTTAGCATCAACAATCACCTGGGTGACAATGGTAACGGCAGACTTATCAATACCTCTTCTACTAAATTCATTATCCATAGCCTGCTGTATCTGATAACCAATAGCCCCCTGCGTATCTGCACCGCAGCTTACCAAAGGCACAGGATGCATTCCTGCTATCTCGGTCGCAATTTCGGATCGTCTTAGAATAAAACCTACTTGAGGACCATTACCATGAGTGATGATTACATTGTAGCCTTTTTCCATCATGCCAGTAATACTTCGTGCAGTTTCACAAACAGAACTATACTGATCTTCAATAGTTTGATGGGAATTGTCACTAATCAAAGAATTACCTCCGATAGCGATAACAGCCAGCTTATTCATCCTTATCGGCCACCCATTAAGAGAGTCATAACGGCTTTTGCAGTATGAAGGCGGTTTTCAGCTTCATCATATACTATAGAATGAGGACCATCAATCACAGAATCTTCAACTTCATTATTTCTATCAGCAGGCAAAGCGTGCATATACATTACATTTTTATCTGCAGTTTCCATCTTAGCCTCAGTACACTTCCATGATTTTTGCGCTATAAGTTTATCATCAACAACAGAAACAGCACCAGAAGCAGCAACGCCTGTTTGGTCATTAACCCAATTTCCCCAGTTTTTAGGAATAACAATTTGTGCTCCTTCATAAGCTGCGGCCTCATCATTCGTGACTGTTACAGTACCGCCATATGTAGCAGCATTTTCCTTAGCCTGTTCAATGACCCAATCAGGAAGTTCCCAACCTTTAGGATGAGCCAGCCATATATCCATGCCATAACGAGGGAATGCCAACAATTGTGATACAGGCACGGAAATTGGTTTCTTATGACTTTCAGCATACGCCCAAATGATAGCAACCTTTACACGTTTTAAATCACCAAGTTTTTCTTTCATGGTCATTAAATCCGCTAATGCTTGGAACGGATGGTAGAGGTCACACTGTAGGTTCATGATAGGTTTATGGGACCATTTAGCCATTTCATTCAGATATTTATTACCATAACCCCAGTTGCAATAACGGCAAGCAATAGCATGACCAAAACGAGAAAGGATAATAGCTGTATCTTTCGCACTTTCACCATGTGCAATTTGCATGCTGCTAGAATCAAGAAAACCTGCATGCCCACCAAGTTGAGCAAAGCCAGCTTCCATAGAGTTCCTAGTGCGAGTTGATTGCTCAAAGAACATTAAGAACATAGATTGATTTGGTAAATAATTCGTAGGAATACCCATAGCAAATTTTTTCTTAAGATCAAATGACACTTCGAGCATGGTATCTACTTCTTCTCTAGTGAAATCTTCCAAGTTGATGAAATGTCTCCCACGAAAAATGGTTTGCATAATAATAATCCCCCTAAATTTTTATATTTTATAGAAAAAATTGTTTTTAATAAAAAACAAAATTTATTTATTTACAAGGTTTGCAGTATGAGCAGGCATTTTAGCAGCATATTCGGTAGTATAAATCATGGGGATAACTGCATATACTGCGGCACAATTGACCAATTCTTTCTTCCAAGTTCGTTCATTTGGTGCATGAGCCTGATCTTCATGTCCAGGTCCAAAACCAATACAAGGAATACCATAACGCCCCATAATCGAAACCCCATTGGTAGAGAATGTCCATTTGTCTACTTTAGGCTCTTCTTTAAATAAGCCTTTATAAGAATCAACTACGGCGTGGCAAACGGGATGTTCATCTTCAATCAACCATGTTGGGAAATAACATTCGGTAGGATAAACCAAGTTCGTATAAGAAGGTCTTTCATATAGATACATTGTAACTTCTGCATTTGCAGCTTTTACAGAGGGAAGGTTTTTAATCTGCCCAATTGCATAGTCACCTGTCTCACCCACAGTCAATCGTCTATCAATAGAAATCCAGCAACTATCAGCCACAGCACATCGGGAAGGTGAAGTATGGAAAATTTCCGATACTGTCAGGCTACCTTTGCCTAAGAAATCATGATCCACTAGATTTTCATGAAGAGCTTTCAAATCATTTAGAATATCAGCCATTTTGTAAATTGCATTATCCCCGCGTTCAGGAGCTGAACCGTGACAGCTTACACCTTTCGTTGCTACTTTGATTTCCATACGCCCTCTTTGACCTCTGTAAATCTTACCGTCTGTTGGTTCGGTAATCACAACAAACTCTGGTTTCAACTTATCTTCATTAATGATATATTGCCAGCAAAGTCCATCACAGTCTTCCTCTTGCACAGAGCCAACTACCACTAATGTATAGTCCCCTTCCAGCTTGAGATCTTTAATGATTTTTCCCGCATACACCATGGAAGCCATGCCGCCCTCCTGGTCACTGCCGCCACGTCCAATGATAATTTCGTCATCTTCATAACCCTCATAAGGATCATATTTCCAGTTTTCAGGATTGCCAATGCCCACGGTATCAATATGAGCATCCATTGCAATCAAATGTCTACCATGACCCATATAACCCAGAATATTTCCCATAGGATCAATTTCTACCCTGTCAAAACCGACTTTTTCCATTTCTTCTTTAATGCGAAGTATCACTTTTTCCTCTTGGCAGCTTTCGCTGGGAATAGCAATCATATCCCTTAAAAACTTACTCATATCAGGTTCATACTTTTTTGCTAATTCTAAAACTTTGTTAAAATCGACTTTCAAAATGTCAGCCCCTCTCTAACTATTTTTATAATATGTATCACTATTTTTGCTATCCTTAATTCTTTATGTAGCAGAATTAGAGGATAGAAATGGCAACGAAGTGGTAATACCTTGGAAAATGAGCGCCATCTGAACTGCTTCTCGCAAGGAAAGTATCTCTGTAAAGTCTTTCTTCAATGCCATCTCCTTGATTGCAAAATCAGGAGATAATTGAATCGTAATGAATGGATTTTCAAATATTACTCCATCTTTCTCTACAGAAAGCTTCGACTCTATGCTGTCCGCCCGTCTATAAATGGTATTTCCTTGGATGTAAAACGCATTATCTTTCTCTTGTTTAAAATCATTTTCTCTGAGAAATAACCTTGGCTTATCGACATATGGCTTCCCATTATGAACACAAAAGGAAGCACAATTGCCACACTCATTACAAAAATCATCAAGATGGATAATCTGGCGATGCTGATTAATATTATAACTTTCTTTCCCTACCACCATCAGTGTGCCATTCTGACAAGCAAGTGTGGATAAGGTTGTTCTTATTGGTGAAATAATGTAGGTATAATTAGCCCGATTAGGACATACCTCAACGCACTTATCACAGAAAGTAGAACACTGCATACAACGAGCTGCTTCCTGACGAGCAGCCTCTTCTGTAAAGGTTTGCTCAATAAGGTTAAAACCAATGCGCTCAGCCACTGGAAGCCTATCAGGTCTAAGTTGGACTTCTTTTCTGGCGCGAACTTGTTTTACTTTTAAAATCTCTGCTTCAGAGAGTATTGTTCCAGGACAAATCCCTTGTTCAAAAACAATACCAAACTCTTGGCAAATCGATTCCGCTGCTCGGCGTCCATCCTCACAAGCCTGAATCACAATGGCTGGTCCCCGAGTAGCATCACCACCTGCATATACCCCTGTCTTATCTGTCATGCCTGTTTTAGCATCTACAGCAATTGTACTGTTTTTATGTTGAAATACGGAACTACCATTCAGAAAGGTAACATCCGGACTTTGTCCAATAGCGATAATAATAGAATCTGCTTTTATTACAAACTCACTACCTGGAATACTTACTGGATTTCTCCGACCGTCAGCATCGGCTTCACCTAACTGATTACGTAAGCACTCCAGGGCCGCTACCCGGCCATCTTTTAGAAGCACTTGCACTGGCGTAGCAAGTGCTTCTAATAAGTTGCCTTCTTCAAAGAGTTCTTGCTTCTCTTCATCCGTAGCGGGCATTTCCTTTTTAGTCCGCCGATAAACAACCGTTACTGGTTTACCTGTAATTTGCTGAGCGGTGCGAGCTGCATCCATGGCAGTATTACCACCACCAATTACCAGAACATTGGAACCTAAATCCGGATTCTCACCTTTGGCTACGAGCTCTAGCAGTTCAAGAGCAGAATAGACACCTTTTGCTTCCATTCCTGGAATGTTCAAACGAGCATCTTTCGCAAAACCACAAGCTACATAAACGGCATCAAAACCATCTTTTAACAACTCCTCTGGAGGGGTAGCAACAGGATGAGAAAGTACTATTTTTACCCCCATATCTGTTATACGATCAATATCCTTTTGTACTACATCCTGAGGGATCCTAAAAGCCGGAGCTATCGCCGGCATGCCGCCTGCTTTATCCTTTCCTTCATAAATAGTAGCCTGAATACCATTTAATGCTAAGAAAGCTGCTGCTGCCAGCCCTGAAGGCCCCCCACCAATGATTGCTGCCTTTTTATTGGTCATATTTTTTGTTAGTCTTGTAACCTGGCCTTTTTCAACAGCAAATCGTTTCAACGCTCTGATAGCTACTGGTTCATCATAGTTATTCCGAGTACAGCGGGTCTGACAGAGATGAGTACAAATATACCCGTTTATTGCTGGCAGAGGATTACGAGCTAAAATTACCTCCAGAGCCTTATCATATTCGCCATTTGCAATCAGCCAAGCATATTCGGGAACATCTTGGCATACTGCACACTGTTCTATACAGGGAGCTGTTACACAATCAAACATATCAAGATTAGATGCAACTTTAGGTAGATCATATGGATGATAACTTTTTTTATAACGTTTATTTATTAGTGCCTCTGCAGCTGCTTTCTCTAAATTAACCATTTTATTGCTAGCAAGTTCCTCTAGACTTCTCGCGCCACGCTTTGCCATTTCATTTTTCAAGTTTTCTAGATATTGGACAAATCTAGAATAGCCGCCAGGTTTCAGTAGATCAGAAGCAACCGTTACGCTTTTTGCACCAGAAGCTAAAATATCTGTCAAATTAAAAGCATCTGCTCCCGCAGAATAGGAAACATGTAGATCACCATGAAACTCTTTTAGAATTTTATCATATAGATTCATTGCAATAGGATATAACGCCCGTCCTGACATATACATCTCATCACCGGGTAAATTACCCTTGTAATTTTTCATAGCTAATGTATTGGTCAATTTTATGCCAAATATTAATTTTTGCTCAGCAGCAACCTTCTGTAACATTTTGATCAATTCTAACGCACGCTCATATTGCAAGTCATGGGCAAAGACGGCATCGGGAATGACAATATCCTTATAACCTAAATCATCATGGATAATGCTCATTAACCTTTCTTTACCGAGAAGGGTAGGATTCAGTTTAACGGTGGTATGCATTTTTCTCTCTTCCATTAAGTAACAGGCAATTTTCCCAATTTCATCAGGAGGGCAGCCATGCATGGTAGAAAGAGTCACATTATTGGTAAGCTGAGTAGGAATTTCAAGATCTGCGAACTGCGGAAACTGATCTTCAATAATAGCTTTAATCTGAGCAATTTCTTCTGAGGCGTCTGTCATACGATTCATAAAGCGAGTCATAGCTGGGCTTTTTATTCCTTCCAGATTATAACCTACACTCATATTAAAGATAGTTCCCACAGGAAGATGTGTAAAACCAAGCATGTTGTGTAAAATATGAATCAATGCCCAAGCTTTTATATATTCATTTGCAGATTGATCCAATTTCAATTCCTGAGACCATTCGACGTTATAACCCTCGTCCTCCATATCAATACAGGGTCTAGAGATTTCTAACTCATCCATAATCTGAACTGTCTTAAGCTCAATAAACCGTCCGCCGGACAGCCAGCTACAAATAATATTCTGAGTCAATTGCGTATGCGGACCTGCTGCAGTACCAATGGGAGTTGCCAGATAACTTCCAAACATATTCTTAATGACATAGGGATTCTCTTTTGAAGGAATGTAGAACAACGAATGATGTATCCCAAAGATAGAATGTTTTTCCTCAAACTCCTTTAAAATCCATGTAAGTATAACTTCAAAAGGCTGAACTTTCATGGTGTGAGACATGTAGATTTTCCTCCTTGATCCATTTGAATTTGATAATAAAACATTACTTACGCAACACTAGACTCCTGTTTTTTTATAATTGTACCAAACTCATTGAAGAAGGCATTTAATAGAATCGCAGCTAAGGTACCTCCCGTAATACCACTATGTAAAACAATTCCTGCCCACTCTGGCAAGGTATGGTAGAAGCTAGGAACAGCCAATGGAATCATACTCACTCCCACACTCACTGCCACAATCAGAGAATTTTTATTCCCTTCATAATTTACTTTTGCTAATGACTTAATGCCACTGGCAGCTACCATACCAAACATGACAATTCCAGCACCACCAAGTACAGGGCTAGGAATAGCAGCTACAAGAGCTGCAGCCTTAGGTAGAAGCCCCAAGACAATCAATATAAGTCCACCAGAGGCAACAACAAAACGACTTTTAATGCCTGTCAAACTTACAAGACCAACGTTCTGGGCAAATGCAGTATGAGGAAAAGAATTAAATATTCCGCCAATTAATGTACCAATACCATCAGTCCGAAGTCCCTTAGTTAAATCATTTGATTGGAGAGGTTTTTTTACAATTTCAGCGATAGCAATGAGATCACCCGTTGTTTCTGTCATTACTACAAGCATAACTACAGTCATGGCTAAAATGGATGAAAATTCAAAGGTAGGCAGCCCAAAAGCAAAGGGCGATGTAATTCCAATCCAGTTTGCTTGAGATATTTTTGATAAATCTGTTATTCCTAGAGGTATGGCAATGATCGTACCAAAAATCAATCCCAGGAGTACAGAAATATTACTTAAAAAGCCCTTGCAATAACGATTTAATAGCAAAATAAATGACAGTACCACAAAAGCCAAACAAATATAGGTACCATTTGCATAATTCGGAGCAGAAGGATTACCTCCAGCCGACCAGTTCACAGCAACTGGTAATAAAGAAATACCAATGATGGTAATGATAGTTCCAGTAACAACCTGTGGAAAGAAACGCAGAAGTTTACTAAAATATGGGCTAAGCAGATAAGTTATAATACCTGCTGCAATGGTTGAACCGAAAATACTAGTTAACCCATGAGTCTGCCCGATAATAATCATGGGCGTTACCGCAGCAAACGTCACACCTTGCATCAAAGGAAGTTTACTGCCAATCTGGCCAAACCCAATACACTGAATAATTGTTGTAATACCTGCCACAAATAGATCTGCATTAATAAGATAAATAAGTACATCATTTGGTAATTTAAGCGCATTAGCAAGAATCAAAGGAACTGCAACAGCCCCAGCGTACATCGCCAAGACATGTTGCAATCCATAGACAAAGGTCTGCCCTAATGGCAATTTTTCATCTACTGGATGACACACGTTTTCTGGCATTTCAATCACCCCATTATTTATTTCACCAACGCTGCTAATAGCAAAATACAATAATTACTTCTGCCATTATAATCTAGACCATAACTTAGAGCTTAGCTCCCGTGCTTTACTGCAGATCTCAACCTCATCCAGATCCACTAGTTTTCTTTCAAGCATAAGGATCTTTCCATTGATAATCGTTGTAACAACCGCTCTGCCTGATATACCAAATAAAATATGACCATTAACATTATTTTCATGTAAGGCAGTGGGCGGATCATAATCTACGATAATGACATCGGCATAACAACCGGGAGCTAATTTGCCAATAGGATGTGAAAAATACTGGTTGCTGATTGTAGGATTATTTTCAAATACCATGGTTGGTATTTCCCCCCATGCTACGCTAGGATTTCCTTGGTTATGCTTATGTAAGATATTGGCGACTTTAAATGATTCAAACATATCGCTGGTGTAACCATCTGTGCCCAAACCAACTGTAATGCCCTTTTTCATTAAGGTAAGAACAGGTGAACAGCCCACTGCATTTCCCATATTTGATTCAGGATTATGAACTACATTGGCACCTTTTACCCGTAAAATATCCATTTCACGTTCATCTATATGAACGCAATGTATAGCAAGGGATTTGGGCCCAACCATCCCAAACTCAGCCAAACGTTCTACAACTCGTTTTCCATATTTCTTTACTGAATTCACTTGATCAGCAGCGTCTTCAGCCACATGAACATGAAAACCTATTTTTGATTCATCATTTACTTTAGAACACTTTGCAAGGGTCTCATTACTTAATGTCATGGAGGCATGAAGACCAAACATACCTCTTGTCAAATCATCTTGCCGACTAGCAGCATAATTGATAAACTCGATATTTTCCTGTATCCCTTCTTCCATAATTTGCTTACCATCCCGGTCCGATACTTCATAGCACAAACAGCTCCGTATGCCAGCAGCCTGAGTGGCCCTTGCCATTTCAAATAAGCTCTGCCGCACTGCCCCTGGACTAGCATGATGATCGAAAATGGTGGTCGTACCATTTTTGATACAATCAATCAATACAACCATTGCACTATAATAAATATCCTCTAATGTCAAAGCCTTGTCTATCCGCCACCATAATCGCTCTAAAATTTCCACAAAATTTTGTGGTGGAGCATCTTTAGATGACATGCCACGCGCAAAGGTACTATATAAATGCATATGAGTATTTATCATTCCAGGCATGATGACTCTGCCTTTGGCATCCATAAATTCAGCATCAGGATATTGCTGCCGCATCTTTTGAGTCAAGCCAACTTCAATAATCATATTTTCCTGAATTACTACACAACCATCAGCCAGATACGGCTGACACGTATCCCTCGTTATCACTTTGCCATTGCCAACAAGCAACATGCCTATCCCCTCACTTACTTTTATATTTACTCATTTACAGGAAATTTACCATCCCACACAATATCACGGTACTTCTCAGGATCGGTATCGCCTTCTGTACTAAAGAGGAGTATTTTGGAGTTTTCATTAAGACCAAACTTAGCTCTTACCTCTTTCATCTTTTCATTGGTCATGATTGTAGCTAATAATCCAGCTGTAACCGCTCCTGATTCTCCTGAGATAACTTGAAAATCTTCTTTTATTGGGCTTCCCAAAATACGCATTCCTCTTGCTGCCACCCAATCGGGACAAGAAACAAAGCTATCACTATAATCTCTTAAAACATTCCAACTAATAGTGTTGGGTTCACCACAAGCCAAGCCAGCCATAATCGTATTAAGATCGCCTGTAACAGCATGAGGCTGACCATCATTCGCTAGAATAGACTGATATAAGCAATCCGCTTGATCAGATTCAACAATGATTGTTTTCGGCCGTTCTTCACCAAACACAGAGGAGAAATATCCTTGTACAGCACCTGCTAACGAACCAACACCGGCTTGAATAAAGATATGTGTAGGTTTGTCAACTTTCATTTCCTGTAATTGTTCCAAAGCCTCAGCAGCCATGGTGCCATATCCCTGCATAATCCAAGCAGGTATTTCCTCATATCCTTCCCATGCAGTATCTTGGACGACTACCCAGCCATTTTTTTGGGCATTTTCAGATGTTAATCGCACAGCGTCGTCATAATTTAATTCGGTTATATATGCTACTGCTCCCTCTGCCTTAATGTTGTTGAGTCGTGTAATGGAAGACCCTTTAGGCATGTATACTACGGACTTTTGTTTCAATCGGCTCGCAGTCCAAGCCACCCCCCGCCCATGATTTCCGTCAGTTGTCGTAGCAAAAGTAATTTCGCCTAGCTGCTTACGTGTCTCATCCGAAACTAAATTTTTATAATCTAATTGGCTAATATCTTTGCCCAGACATTGTGCTAGATAATTAGCTATGGCAAAGGATCCTCCCAGTACTTTAAAAGCATTTAAGCCAAAACGATACGATTCATCTTTTACATATACCCCAGCCACTCCTAAATGAGTAGCCAAATTCTTTAAATTACGCAATGGTGTACGACTATATTCAGGAAAACTCTCATGAAATTTTTTAACTTTTTCTATTTCTTTCTGACTCAAAAAATTAGTAGAAACCTTTGCTGTTTTTCCCAACAAATCATTCATAGCCCATTTTATTTTTTGTTCCATATACTTCTGCTCCTTTTCCACGATTATCCCATACGTATCATATTGCAAGAACTATGCCAAAATTCAGATAACAGCATAAATACTTATTCATATTAAGGCACGCATAGGAAGAAGCAGCTAGATACTTAGTAATGTACATGTAAATACCTAAAGCCAATCAGACAATATAAAGCAAAAACTTTTCCTATGATATAAGATAATTACCGATTTTTTTATCAATATGATATTTTTTATCAATATGATAAATATCGCATTTTACATTTTTTTATTCTCTCACCAACCTCTAATGAGAACTCTCAAGAGGTATATATCAATTAAATTTTAAAAATTTATTATCATTATGATAATTTTATTTTCGATATCACTATTAGCTTCATTCCAACTAAACACCATTGACTCCTAAACCGACACCTCTAAAACGCCAAACTTATTTACATCAACAAGCCCTTTATCGGTCAATTTTAATGCTGGTATCACGGGCAAGCTCATAAAAGCCAACGTCATAAAGGGATCATAACAAGCATTAACGCCAAGTTCATAGGCAATATTATGCAATGAGGCTAATTGATCATGAACAATATGAATATCCTGGTCTGCCATTAACCCTGCTAAGGGCAAAGCAAGGCTCCCTAACACCTTTCCCTTATTGACAATAGCTAACCATCTTCTTTCTCCTCAATAAATACCAATTATAATAACTCATTCAATTTTCGATATAAGGTAGCAACTCCAATTCCTAACTGTTTTGCAGCTACCTGCTTACCTTTTGTAGTATTGCCATGAAAAGCAACAGCCTTCAATATATGCTCTCGTTCTACTTCTCGCAAAAGCCGAATACTTTCACCCTCTGCCTGCCCTATATCATTTTTATATTCACGAATATTGCGAGGTAATGTGTCCTCAGTTAATGTCCCTAATTCGTCTGCCATGTTAATCATAAACTCAATAGTATTTTCTAACTCACGTACATTACCAGGCCAAGGATAATGAATTAGAATATTCATAGTTTGCTGATCAATAGCCTGTACTTTCTTATGAAATAAACCACAGTATTTTTCTATAGTACTAGCTACAACCAATGGTATATCTTCTATTCTTTGCCCAAGAGCCGGTGCTTCAAGTGGAATCACATTCAACCTATAATATAAATCCTCACGAAACTTATTTTCTTTGATTAAAGCTTTCAAATCCTTATTTGTGGCAGCTATAACCCGAACATCAAATGATATTAACTGATTAGAACCAATTCGCACTAGCTTTCGCTCTTGTAAAACCCTTAGCAATTTAACTTGTAAGTAAATTGGCATATCACCCACTTCATCTAAGAAAATAACGCCTTTATTCGCAAGTTCAAACTTGCCAATTTTCCCACGTGGGTCCGCTCCAGTAAAAGCCCCTTTTATATAACCAAAAAGTTCACTTTCTAATAAAGTATCAGGTATAGCTCCACAGTTTACAGCAATGAAGGGTTTATCACTTCGATTACTTGTAGCATGAATGGCCCTAGCAATCAATTCTTTACCTGTACCACTCTGCCCTGTAACAAGTACTGTAGATGTAGAGTCAGCTACCTTGCGTATTTTATTTTTTAGTTGTTTAATCACTTCGGCTTCACCAATAATATTATCTAAGCTAACCAATTTAGATACATTTGTTAAGCCATAAATATCTGATTTTACACTTTTCATTTCGTCAAAAATAAAAATTTTATCATAAACTGCTAAACCTGGAGATACGCTTAATAAATTTCCCATTAAGTAGAACTTTTTGTTTGCAATCATGATTTTATATTCCTCTACCCCTAACATCGAATCACCAGTAGCCTCAATGACAACTTTTTCGTAGATACAAGATGAGGTTAATTGCAATTGCTTTAAAGCACTCTCATTAATTTGAATAATTTGATTACATTGATTTAAGATCAGTACACCTTTGTCTACATTATTAATCACTTGCAGTAATAAATTAGTTATGACTTGGTTTCGTTCGTTCTCTCGATGCTCATAGGCTTTCGCTCCTATAAATCCTGCAATTTGCAGTATGAATAGTTGATAAAAATCTATATCATCTAATAACCTTTGCTTTTGCTCTTCATCAAAACAAATTAATCCAATTACCCCAATAATTTCATCATTTAATTTAATAGGAGTACATAACTCCATTTTTTCATCACAGCAGTTCTGTTTGGAACACAACTTACAAAATATATGTTCACCAGGTTCTTTAATTAATTGGGTTTCACCCGTAGCCAGCACTTGCTGATAAACAAAGCCTTCTTTCGACATATCAACATTTATTTGGTTAATGTATTGTCCTGTACCAGAAATACGAAATAAATTACTATCAACAATCTCCACATCCACTTTAATCACATGAGAGATCATATTTCCATACTGAATAACTACATCCTGAATTTCCTGTAAAATTGTTTTTTTCACAACAGCCTGCCCCCCACTACTCTTTTCTCAGTAACTGCTAGAGCTGCTTTCTTGCTAACTATGAGGAAATCCATAAGCAATATGGAATAATTTCACATAAGCAATTGCTTCTCCTTCAACTAGTCCTAAAGCCTTAATAACATGGATCTGTCCGCCTTAAAGCAATCTAGTACTATAAGAAAAAGACTTGATCTGAAGGAGCTTATACTCTACTTGATCAAGTCTATTTTATCCTACGAAGCAGATTACGGATGATCGACTTTTTTACCAGCCACATATCTAGCAATAATATCTCGATCGTCGCCGATATAAATAAACCGATGCAGTCGTTCTTCCAAAGACCGTTGATTCGGATCAACTACATAGTGATCATGAATGACTAATGCATCAAATTCGTATTCTGCCTCAAAGCTGCCTACCTGACCAAAAAAGCTGCCGCCACCCTTGGTTGCCAGATAAAAAGCTTCTCGCATAGTAATAAAATCTTCCGTCTTCTGCGTTTCCAGCCATTTCAATTTGGACGCTTGCACAGTTGCTACCATCACCTGCGCTATGGACACCTGGTGTCCGCCCGCGACGTCGGAACCCAATCCAACTGAAACCCCTTCTTTAATAATCCTGCGAATAGGTGCTATCCCGCTGGATAGGTTAGCATTGGAAGATGGGCAATGAGCCACATATACATTATTCTTCGCCATTAGTTCTATTTCGGCAGCATCACTATGGACACAGTGTGCCATAATGGTTGGCTGCTGGCCGAATAATTCAAATTGATTATAAACGTCTCCATAGTTCTGGCACTTCCGATGCAATTCTCTCACCCAGGTGACTTCAGCAGTATTTTCCGATAAGTGGGACTGGACCGGCACCTGATACTTCTTGGCTAAGCAAGCCAGTCCCGTCATCAGTTCCGGTGTACAGGAAGGTACAAACCTTGGCGTGACAATCGGCTTTACCAATGCATACCGACTGGCAGTGTCTTGCAGAAATTCCTCCGTATCGGCCAATGACTGCTTTGTTGTTTCTGTCAGTGCCGGCGGAGAATTCCGGTCCATATTGACTTTTCCCACATATCCTCCCAAACCTGCCCCTGCCAGCAGTTCCAGCAACTTAGCCGTAGCCTCTTTATGAATGGTGCCAAACAGTACAGCACGCGTGGTCCCCCATCTCCAAAGATCTACAACAACCGCCTTATAAACTGCTTCTGCATATGCCAAATCGTTAAATTTAGCCTCTGCTGGAAAAGTATATTTTTCCAACCATGGAAGTAATTCCAGATCAAGTCCCAAACCGCGGTTGACAAATTGCGGTGCATGGGAATGCAAGTCCACAAATCCCGGAATTATCAGATCATCTCCATAATCGGTTACAGGCAACCCTGTAAATTCTTCTGGAAGCTCAGTATACGTTCCTTTGATCCACTGTCCTTCAATTACAATATAACTATTTTCCAGAACTGTTAACTGACCAAAACTGGGTGTAAAAATGAAATTTCCTTTAATAATCATCACGTCATTATTCATTATTATATTCACCCACCTTTTTTACTTAGAACCGCTCACAAAATCAAATATTCCCAGACCGTCACTACTTCATCCAAAGATGGATTGCGAAAATAATGGATAAAATGTACATTAAAGGATTAATCTCTTTCACTCTGCCAGTAACCACTTTGAGCAGTGTATAAGCAATGAAACCGAAGGCCATGCCTTCCACAATACTAGACGTTAACGGCATCAAAATAATTGTTAAAAACGCCGGCAGCGCATTGGTAAAGTCGGTAAAATCAATGTGTGCAATTTCACCGATCATTAAAGCTCCCAAAATAATAAGGATGGAGGAAGTAGCAGCCCCTGGAACCAAAGCAGCCAAAGGCGTTATAAAAAGAGTGGCCAAAAATAATATCCCGGTAGTAACGGATGCCAAACCTGATTTGCCTCCAGCCCCAACACCTGCCGCACTCTCCAGATAAGAAGTCACTGTACAGGAGCCCAAAAAGCTTCCCATCATAGCTGCCAAAGAACCCGCCAGCAAAGCTTTATTAATATCAGGCAGATTACCGTTTTTGTCAAGTAATTTAGCCTTACCGGAAATAGCAATTAACGTGCCGATATTATCAAACAGATCCACAATGGTAATCGTAAAAATAATGGATACCAGGCCATATCCAATGGCTGCCATAATATCCAATTGCCCCATAGTTTCAACCGGCATTGGCGGAATAAAGGAAATTAAATCGTTAATGCTTGTTGGCACTTTGGCAACCCCCATAAACATGCCGATTACCGTGGTCGATAAAATGCCAATCAGGAAAGCACCTTTTACCTTGCGTGCCAATAAAATACTGTTTATAATCAGACCGATAATCGCTAAAAGTACCCCAGGTTGTTTTAAACTGCCTAAGGTTACAATGGTGCCCGGGGATGGAACAATAATGCCGGCCCCCTTAAAGCCAATAAAGGCGATAAATAAGCCAAGCCCTACACCGATAGCGGATTTAAGCATGGTAGGGATCGCTTCAATGACCGCCTTGGTGATATTGGTTATGGCGAGTATAAAGAATAACACTCCTGATACAAAAACCGCGCCCAATGCTGTTTGCCAACTTAGGCCCATGCTGCCCACCATAACGAAAGCAAATACAGCGCCTAAACCTAATCCTGGCCCCATCGCAATGGGTAAATTAGCGTAAAGACCAATCAGTAAAGTAGCAAATACCGTCGAAAGAATGGTAGCCGCCGTAGCACTGGTGTGAGGCATGCCAGCCGCGGCCAGAAATTGTCCCGGAATGACAAAAATCAGATAAGACATAGCAATAAAGGTAGTTAAACCAGCTAACATTTCAGTCCTTATATCTGTTCCTCTTTGCGATAATTTAAAATATCGGTTCAAGAAAACTTGTATATTGCCTTGATTTTCCGTTACTTGTGTTTTCAACATGTACTTACGCTCCTTATTTTTAAATAGGGCTATTTCATGCTAGATTTAAAATAATGAATTACATTAGTACTCTTTAAAATTCACTAGCTTCCTTTGCCAAAAGCACAGCGGGATATCGGCACTCGCAGCAATTGGCACACAAACTACCATGGGCATCAATTCATCGTGTCATTTTGAAGTCAGATTCCATTGCTTTCTAGAAAATCACGAAGCAAATTCATACAAACAGCTTTTCTGTATTCTGCCGAAATTCTACCTTTGATAGGAACAATTGCCTGATCATACGCTGCTATATACTCTTTCTTAACAACCTTGGCCTCTTTCGTCGTTTTACCGACTAACATTGCATCAATATCTGGGCGTCTGATGTTAATATCGCTGACTGCGCCATATGCAGTCATACAGTTCACAATCTTACCATCCGCTACATTCAAAATGGCAGCAAAGGAGACTCGAGAAATTGCCAACGCATCTCTGGCCCCCACTTTCTTATAATAATAATTACTGAGATTGATTCGATCTATCAGAATTTCAACAAGTAGTTCATCCGACTGCAGAGCGGTCTTCTTTCTACCCAGATAGAACTCTGCAATCGGAAGAACTCGTTCCCCCCTGCTGCTGACAAGGCGTAGTTTAGCATCTGTCGCAAATAAGATCAGTGCACTGTCCCCTTTAGCTGAGCCATTACAGATATTGCCACCAATCGTAGCTAGGTTTCGGATTGCCGGTGCCGCAATCTGCGCTGCTGCTTCCTTTAAAATAGCCGGTACCAGCTCATTTTCAATAATCTCAGTAAAAGTGCATGCAGCACCAATTCGGAGATATTCTGTATCTTCTACGATATTTTTCATCTCGGGTATTCTAGCAAGAAACAAAAATGTCGCATTTTCCTCTGGATCAATCATCAAATCGGTACCCCCGCTGTAAGGAGTCACCGATGCTTTGGCAAGGATCTTCAATGCTTCTTTCAAAGATGTTGCCTGATAGCCATTTACCATAAACCTTTCCCCTCCTTTGCTGCAATGCTAATCGCTTGTACGATGGCATTATAACCAGTGCATCTGCAAAGGTTACCGGAAATCCCTTCACGTATCTCTGCTTCCGTCGGGTTTGGATTCTTGGCAAGAATACATTCGGACGCAAGTACCATACCTGGCATACAAAAACCGCACTGTACTGCACTAACCGAGGCATATGACGTATCAAGAACTGCAAAACGCTCTGTTTTACGATAACCTTCAATGGTCATAACCGTACAGCCTTCAACATGCCCCATCGCCACCATACAGGAATTAACTAATCTGCCATCAAGAACGACAGAACAGGCACCGCATTCCCCTTCCTTGCAGCCACACTTTACTCCAGTGCAAGCAAACTCAGTGCGAAGTATATCGAGAAGACGCTCATTTGCTTTAGCAGTTGACACAACCTTTTGACCATTAAGAATAAAGTTTATCATCATGTATCCACCCCCTGTAAAATTTTCATAACATCTTCTGGTGTGAATGGCACCTTATTTAAATTAGCACCAAGAGCATTTTCCATCGCTTCCACATAAGCAGGGGCCGCACCAACCAGAGGAAGTTCACCTGCCCCTTTGGCTCCATAGGGACCATGGGTATATGGATTGTTCATAATTTCAGCCACAAGATTTGGCACATCTACCGCTGTAGGAATGATATAATCGCTAAAGCTATTATTACGAATAATACCTTTATCGTTATAATCCATCTGCTCCATGGAAGCATAACCAATTCCTTGCAGAAAACCGCCTTCCATCTGCCCCACGACAATATTCGTATCAATGGGTACACCCACATCAAAAATGCCCCATGCCCCAAGGATTTTTGTCGTGGCGGTCAGTGTGTCTACTTCCACTTCAATCGTATTCACTGACCAGGAATAAGTTGGATAGGCGTCGCCACTAAAGTCCTTAAGGTTAAAAGGAATTACAAAATCAGGTTCAACAAAATGCTCCTCTATCACTTGTTCTTTTCCTTCCTGCCATTCTTTCTTAAGTTTCTCTGCTGCTCGCTGCAGCAATCCGCCAACGGTCATTAAAGAACGGCTGGCTACAGTAGGACCTGAATCAGGCACACGATCTGTATCCGGATTATCAATATATACCTGATCATAAGAAATACCAAGGGTGTCCGCAACGATTTTACAAAACGTAGTTTTAAGCCCTTGACCAATATCCGCATTGCTAGCGAGAATCTCTACTGTATTATTTGGATTTTTCCTAATCTTGGCCACGGCCTTAATAATGTCACGTTCGCCGCTGCCGGTAAAACCACAACCATGAAAGAACATCGATAGACCGATGCCTTTTCGGTACCGTCCAATCTGCTGCTGGTATTGCTTACGCTTAGCACGATAATCAGTCAGCTCATCAATCCGCTGAATCATCTCAGGCAGTGGCACATGGAAATGATATTTGCCGCTTGTGGAAGTAGAATCACCTTGTTTAACCATATATTTTTCTTTCAGCTCCAAAGAATCCAGACCCATTTCCTTGGCGATATGATCCATAATCATTTCTACGGCAAAAAAGGTCTGTGGCGCACCAAAACCGCGGTATGCGCCGCAAGGTACCGTATTTGTCTTAACCGCACGCCCGCCAACGCGAAGATTATCGATGCGGTATACACCATTTGCACAAATCAAGCCACGCTGCAAAACAACTGCTGAAAGTGTAGTATAGGCACCGCTATTAAAGAGAACATCAATATCCATACCTGTAATTTCACCATTTTTAATTGCTACTTTATAGGTACTAAGGGATGGATGGCGTTTCGAAGTAAACTCCATATCTTCCCGTCGGTCAAAAATGACCTTAACTGGCTTATTTGCCTTTTTTGCTGCAACTGCGACCTGACAAGCGAGTATGGAAGGGAAGGCTTCCTTGCCGCCAAAGCCACCGCCAGTAACATCTTGGATAATCTGAACGTCTTTTCCCTCGCAGCCGATCGCGTTGGCAACTGCACTATGCACATAGTATGGACACTGCATCGAACCACGTACCGTCATGCGACCATCCTGAGGATAGGCAATAAGCCCCTGTGTTTCCAGATAAGCCTGTTCCTGATAACCAGTCTGAAACGTCTCGATAAAAACACGATCCGCTTCCGCTAAGGCCTTATCCATATCTCCTTTTGTATAATTGTAATCAAAGAAAACTGTATCTGATGTCAGCATATCAAGAACTGGGATTTGCTCTTCATACACTACCACAATCTTATGCAAAATTTTCTCAACGACTTGATCATCCGGGCCAACAACCATTAAAATTGGCTCACCTACATATTCTACCGTATCCTCGGCATAAACAGGCGTGTCATGAATTATAATTGCAACACGATTTACACCTGTTACGTCGTTTTTATCCACAATCAAATAACCCTCAGGCAATTCAGGAAGAATAATCTTGGTAATACGTGCTTTTGCCTTGGCGGAATGTAACATTCTGCCATAAAGCATGCCGTCCATCAGATGATCATCTACATAAAGAGCACTACCGTTTATTTTGGCTTCATGGTCTTTCTTCTTTATTGATCCGCTAATATTTTCCATATTCTCCTCCCACGCGCATTCTAGTAATAGACATTTTCAAAAGTGCCAAAACCATAAATTATAGTTTTGGCTGACAAATGAATCAGGATAAAATCAAACTCTCCATATAATCTGAAAGCCGATTGTAATCTTCCTGGGTATCTGCATCTAACATGCAGCCCATATCCTCAACAGGAACGGTTACAATTTGGCTTTCCAGCTGGTGCCATACTTCTCGCAGACCGCCCTCGCCAGTAAAAGCAAGGATATGTTTTATACATTTGCACGAAATCAAAGGCGGGTGTTTTCGGTATCCGTCAATAGTAGGAAAAGCGACTAAGGCATGTTTCCTTAACATGGCTTCTTTCACTGCAAGAAAAGTACGCGTATGAATGGCTGGCATATCTCCAGGAAGAAGATAAACGGCTTCGCAGGGTCTTAATCCTAAGATGCCAAGTTTAACTGACGTTAACATATCCGTTTCTGCATATTTCTCATTATATTTAAATACTAAACGGGAAGGATCATAAGTCTTGCACAGCAACGATTCCACCTCTTCCCCACGATATCCCAATACCATAATGACTTGATTTACACCCGCGCGAAACATACTATCCACACTATGTTCAATCATCATTTTTCCTTTTATTTTTAAAAGAGGTTTAAACGCTTTCATACGGCTGGATAAACCAGCAGCCAATAGAATACCATTGGTTTCCAATGAAATATCACCTTCTCCAGTCCGAACATCACTGCAATCTTTTCTTTTACAGCTGTTTGTGTTTTACTTTTTATAAAAGGTATCTTGTAACGGCAGTTGCGTACGGAATTTGCCGTCTAGCCGATAATAAGCATGAGAACAAGCTGGAGCCGTCGGAATCAAACATAATTCTCCACAGCCTTTTGCTCCATACGTTTCAGGAATCTTGCCCTTCCCCTGCACCAGAATCGTTTCCAATTCAGGAGCTTCCGTTGCTCTCATAAGTCCTAAAGTACCAAGTTTAGTCTTTGGATAACCACATTCCACTTTAAACTCTTCCGTCATCGCATAGCCCAATCCCATGATGATGCCGCCTTCAATCTGACCTTCAACAGCTTGGATATTAACAGGTGTCCCCACATCATAGGCCGCCACTACTTTTTCAACTTTCCCCTCTTTATTCAGAATAACAACCTGCGCTCCATAACTATAACTGACATGACTGATGGGATTGTCTTTAATAGCTCCCATTGGATCCGTCTTGACAGAATACTCTCCAGAAAATTCCCGACCTTCCAAATCTGCCAATGTTAATCCTTTATCTATTTCTGCTTTCAATTTTTCAGACCCTCGTCTAACCGCTTCACCAGTTACTACCGTTTGCCGCGAAGCCGTACTTGTTCCCGAATTAGGTGTACGTATCGTATCGGCTCTTTCGTGTACGATGCAGGAAGGATCTAAGCCCGTTGTCTCGCACAACACCGTCACACACATGGTTCCAAGCCCCTGCCCCATACAAGCTGCCGAAGTTCGAATGTGAACCTTGCCTTGATCAATGGATAAAATACAACGGCCAATGTCCTTCTTGCCTACACCCGTGCCGCTATTTTTAAATGCTATAGCAATCCCTGCATATGGATTAGATTCATATACATCCTTAACTGCTTCTAAACATTCTGCCATGGCGACACTTTCATCGGCAATCTGTCCATTGGGCAGCACCTGTCCGGGCCTTATTGCATTGCGGTAACGTATTTCCCATGGGGAAATACCCGCCATTTCTGCCAATAAGTTAATATTATTTTCCGTGGCAAAGCAGCTTTGTGTTACACCAAAACCTCGAAATGCTCCAGCAACCACATTATTGGTATAAACAGACATGCCAAAAATGTCAATATTCTGATAATTATAGGGACCAGCAGCATGAGTACAGGCGCGATGCAATACAGGTCCTCCCAGGGATGCATAGGCACCTGTATCCGCAATAATAACCGCTTTCATGCCTGTTAAATAACCATATTCATCACAAGCTGTCGTAAATTCCATTTCCATGGCATGACGCTTAACATGATAGTCCAGACTTTCCTGCCGTGAAAATTTTACTTTGACTGGCTTTTTCGTATACCATGCCATTAATGCGGCGAGATGTTGAACGCTCATATCTTCCTTGCCGCCAAATCCGCCTCCCACCAACTGCGTCTGACAATGTACTTTTTCCAGGGGGATCTGAAGCATCAATGCAATTTCACGCTGCTCATCATACACAGACTGGGCACCAGAATATAAGAAAATGCCGTCTTCTCCTTCTGGCATAGCAATGGCACATTCCGGTTCCATGAAACCATGTTCCTGAAATGGTGTTTTATATTTTCTAGTTACGACATATTTAGAATTTTTAATGGCTTCATCCGCATTGCCTCGTTGAAGACTCGCACGACTCATAACATTTCCATCCGCATGGATTAAAGGGGCATCTGCCTTTAACCCATCGGTAGGACAGGTAATCGGTGTTAACTCTGTGTAATCAACTTCCACCAATTTACAGACTTCATCCAATTTATCTTTATGATAGGTTGCTACCAATGCCAATGAATCCCCTACATATCTAGTTGTTTGACCCTCAGCAATCATTACGTCCCAATCTTGCTTGGCATGACCGATCATATTATGGGGAACATTCTTCGCCAGTAAAATTTTCACGCAGTCTGGGTGCGCTTCTGCTTTACTAATATCTATTTTGTTGACAATCGCTCTTGGATATCGGGACCGAACTGTTTTTGCATAAATCATTCCGGGTAAATTAAGATCATCGACAAAAATACCAGTTCCATTTACTTTTTCTGCTACATCGATACGTTTAAATCTCTGAGCCACCTTTAATTCACTTGAAGAAATAGGAATGGACAGCTCATTCCTGAAATATGTCGCTGCCAACAAAATGGCTTCTTCTATTTTTTTATAACCGGTACAACGGCAAAGGTTTCCTCTGATTGCTTTCTTTACCTCTGAAATCGTTGGATTCAGGTTAACGTCCAATAATGCCTTTGCAGAAATAATCATACCTGGAATACAAAAGCCGCATTGAACTGCACCTGCTTCACCAAAAGAATGTTCATAAACAGTCCTTTCCCGCTCGCTTAATCCTTCTACTGTTAAAATTTGTTTGCCTACAAATTTTGAAATTTTTTGCACACAGGCTTTCACTGCTTTTCTATCCACTAATACAGTACATGTTCCACAGGCGCCTTCACTGCAGCCGTCTTTTGCAGAAGTAATTTGCAAATCATCTCTTAAAAAAGCCAATAAAGGTTTGTCAATTTGAGAAACTACCTCTTTACCATTGATATGCAAGGTAAACATAAATAACCTCCTATTCTATAACAATTCAACGATTTTTTGTTAAATTTATTATAAAATGGAAGTTATTTTCCATCAAATTCTTTGTCAAAAGAACTTGCTTCCTATTTAGTTCCAACTGCTAGAATAATCGGTCAAATTCATTTTTTGCATATTGGCGTACATTGTGTTCAAATTCCTGATATTTTTCCAAAAAATCAATACCCTCTTTAGTCAAATATGTTTTTCCGCCCTTGCTGCCGCCATGTTTTCTTTCTACCACTGCATACCCTAACTCTTGTTCTAATTCATTTAGCATGTTCCATGCTTTACTATAAGACAAGGCAATATGTCTGCAAGCACTCCGTACCGAGTGGGTATCCTGAATCAAAATCAAGAGCAGCTTTGTTCTTGAATTAAAAAACAGAGATTCTTTTTCAATACTAATTCTAACAAAAGGATGTAGAATCTGATGATTATGTTTTTTTAAAAGTTGATCTAATCGACCAATAGCATCCGTATCATGGAGGATACCCTCATCTTCTATCGCTATCCATTTCCTTTCCACTCCAATATTTTCAATGGCTCCCCGCATTCCCATATTCCCCTCATACGTTAGAATCCTAGGAATCAATTCGGAAGATACCAAAAGGGGATGACCAGCTTTTCCATGATAAGATGGAGATATTAACTTTTCACCACGTTCCATCATTCTTTGAATCGTATCGGGTGTAAATAGTGAAATATTTACTGGATTGAAGATTACCTGATCACATTTATTCTGTAAAAACTCAAGTCCGATTTTTGCAGAATCAAACATCTGTGAATTTTCATACTGTGAATTTCGCAAAAATATGACCCCATAATCTGCTAAATCATGTTCAATTTCTTCAGCTCGATGCCCCGTAATGACCACAATAGGCGAAATTCCAACTTGCTGAAAGGTTAAAACAATTCTTTTTACTATTGTAATAGAGCCAATCTTCAATAGCGGATCTAGTTCGTTTCTTACTGACGCCTTTCCTGCTGCAACAATTATGCCACCCGTTGTTTTTTTTCCCTTTTGTTCATACTCAAACGACTTACTCTGTCCAGGTAGTGTCAAATTTGACACCTCCCTTTTTTATTTGAACTCTCACGAAAAATTCAAGTATCTCTTATGTGCAATGCCTAGAGAATGCTAGTAGCCCGCTCAAAGTAAGATAAAAGTCTAATAAAATTTTGACTTTATTCTGTTCTATTTTGTGATACTATAGTAGCTAGAATATATTTGATTACTAAGGTGGTAAATAAAATGGATATTAAAAATGCATATTGGTTTTTATTTCATGATGATGAGCTTTTAGTCAAGGAAGTGGAAGGAATCAGCACGATCCTTTCAAGTTCTGATATAGAATTATTAAGACTTAATCCCATCAACGTCCAGTGTATTGGTACTCTTCATGAACAAGAATGCTTTATTGCTCACTTAGATGATGAGACAATACCGGAAGAATTATTTTGGAAAAAAGTACGTCCTTTGTATGGAAATATGGAAGACGAATGTTTTGGGTTTGCTTGCCGCGCGCTTCATATCATAAACTGGATGAAAACCAGTAAATTTTGCGGCTGCTGCGGAACTCCCATGAATGTATCCCAGCAAGAACTTGCCATGCAATGTCCGAGCTGCGGTCATATTGTCTACCCTCGCATATCTCCGGCTATTATTGTAGCTGTTACAAAAGATGATCAAATCCTTCTAGCACGTTCCAATCGATTCCCACCTAACCGTTATAGTGTTATTGCAGGTTTTGTAGAGCCAGGTGAATCACTAGAAGATTGTGTTCAACGAGAACTAAAAGAAGAAGTCGGAGTTGAAGTACATTCTATCAGTTATTTTGGAAACCAGCCGTGGCCTTTCCCCGATTCTCTGATGATTGCCTTTACAGCTCAATGTTCAACAGAAAAAATAACCATTGATAACCAAGAAATCGTAGAAGCCGGCTGGTTTTCTGCTCATAACCTTCCTGATATTCCCGACAAACTAAGTGTAGCAAGACGACTGATTGACTGGTTCGTAGAAAAACAAACAGTGAGCCACACCTAATCTGACGTTGATTTAAAGTTCCCTGCCTTCACCCCTTTCGTGCAATCATTTCGATTTCAACTTTAGTCTAAAAAAAACAGTACGTCCATTTTGTTTTTTTCAAAAAATACCTCTTTAAGTAGTTTGCATTGGACTCCAAGTCCATGTGCTATCTTAAATGAGGTATTCTATTTTTATCTACGGCTCTTAATTTCTATCATTTTCTCCATGAAGAAGTATCAATGCAATAATTATAACATCGAAACGCAATGAGAACTATTACCCAAACTATATTATCAAATCTACAGAATCCCATGCTACATTCCTCCTACAACCCGATATGCTGATACAATATGCTATGTTTGATCCCATCATTAGGTCATTGGTTATATGCAAGCTATGCACTATCATCCTTGTAAAAAATGAGTCAGCAAAACCCAATACTAGGAAAGGAAAGCTGCAGTTTTTGTCGAACATTAATTGTAGAGTACATTCCTAATATTCAATTTTTTATTGTGAGGCTTTAATATGAAACATCTTCATAAACTACGTGGATCTAAGACCTTATTAAATACGCTACGCAAAAAAGCAATCTCCACGGTTCTTTATGATACCGCACTTGGATTGCTAAATCATCTCGATCTTACAGGCTTACTTCAAAAGGTAGTTATAGAAGCTACACAGCTAATTAAAACAGAACATGGATACTACAATTGGGTAGAACTTGATCAAAACCAAATGATTCGAAAAGTGGGAGTAGGGGTTTATCAAAGTGATGTAAATCGGATGATGCGTTTAGATCAAGGATTGATACAACGTACTATCGAATCTGAAAAAATTTCACTTATTGCTGACTATAGTACGTGGAAGAATCGGCTAAACGACCCTTTTTTTGATAAAATTCATACAGAAATGTAAGTACCTATAAAAATTGGCTGTAACATTGTCGGCGTTCTTGGTCTATCCTTTACAGAGCCTCATCTTAGATTTACGCTAAATGATGTTGCTGTATTCCAACAATTTGCTACCATTGCATCAATGGCTATTTATAACGCAATTCTAACCTTTATCTGCTGACAAATTCTTTGAATGGTATTATACTAGATAATAGGTTACGAAAATTATTATAAAGAGAAAACCATAGCATCATTGCCATGGTTTTTTCTTATGATTGAATCTAGTAACGTGAATGGAAAGTCTACATTATAAAAGCACAAGGAGTTAATATATGTACAACATAATAAAAGATATTCTGTCTTCCCTACAGCAAAAATGGCCTGGATTGTATATTTTAATTGGATTCTTGATTAGCGGGTTGATGCTGGCAGAATTTGCTGAATTGGCATGGAAAACACTATTTGTACAGCAAATGGATCTTTTTGATCATCTAATCATTGGTATTGTCCGTTATTATGCCAATCATAACCTTGACAAAATCATGATTCATATTACAACGTTAGGTTCGGCTCCTTTCTACGGAGCATTATCAGTACTGATTCTGATCGGCCTTGCTTTTTTTCGAAAATGGCTGGAGGCTTCTGCGTTAACCGTTTGTCTGCTAGGCGGCGGGCTGCTTAATTATTTATTAAAACATCTCTTTGTACGTGCTAGACCCGATATGTTCCATGTTATTAAGGAAACAGGGTATAGCTTTCCCAGTGGGCATGCCATGGTTTCACTATGCTTTTATGGAATGCTTGCATATTTGATCAGCCTTAAAATTTCCTCATGGACTTGGCGATTTGTATTATTTATAGCAACAGCCATCTATATTGTTATCATTGGAATCAGTCGCATCTATTTAGGAGTGCATTATCCCACAGATGTTTTAGCAGGATACGCTGCAGGTTCTACTTGGCTATTTTTTTGTATATCCTTACTTATGTGGTGGGAACACAAAAAGAATACATAATCGGAGTCTGCTACTCTAAATCTATTGATATCTAAACATTTAAACCATTTCTACCTGACTCTTACAGCTCTTTTATAGCGATTCTTCATTTGCATTTTATGGAAAAATGATATAAAATCCAAATGAGCTAGTATTAAAAAATATCGTATATGAAAAGAGAGGAAGTTCGTGGTTACCAGACGTCAGTTTTTATTCGGTTGTGCCGGCACTTTGGCCGCCCTCTCTGGAGCATCATTTGCTTCAGAGTACAAAAAAATTAATAAAAGCATACCTATTTTGCTATATCATAGAGTCGGTTATCAATTAGATAATTATACCGTTAGCCCTACACGATTTGAAGACGATATGAGAACACTAAGCAGAGAAGGCTACACCTGCTTATCCCTCGCACAAGTTAAACAATGCCTACAGTCTACCCGATCTACACCACTACCAGATAAATCTATTCTCATCACACTAGATGATGGTTATCTAGACAATTACATCAATGTCTTTCCAATTCTTCAGCAATATAATATGAAGGCTAGCTTTTACATTATTACTGGCATGATTGGAGAAGATGATCGATTGACAGCTTCTCAAATACGAGAAATGCAAGTAGCAGGTATGGATTTTGGCTCTCACACCGTCACTCACCGATTTCTTAGTGAATTAACTCCTGCAGAAATGAAAATAGAGTTAACCAACTCTAAATTTACCTTAGAGCAACTTTTGGGAAAGAGCATAGACTTTGTCGCTTATCCTGGCGGCAGCTATAATACTCAAACACTTACCATTGCTAAGGAAGCTGGATATGAAGCAGGTCTTTCAACCCACTATGGCTATGAAATGTTCCATAGCCCTTTTGAAATGAAACGGATTCCGCTTTTCCATTACGATCGGTCTATTACGTACGTAATGCTACGCAAAGGCCTCCTTCCTACCCTACTTCAATAGTTTTGCCTTTCTGATATCAAAATCGTTTCCACTAATAAGTAAAAGAGCATCTTGCCTTTTACTAAAATTAATTTTAAACGATGCAGGCCTGCTATCATTTTTCTAAATGATAGCAGGCCTTTTTAGGTTAATGTCTCCATTTCTAGAATAGACCAAGTTTACAAAACATCTATAATTTTTACAAATTAAGTAATTTTAGAAGGAGTTCATCCATAAAATGTGTAATATTAATTTAAGGTATTAGGTCTTAAATGATGAAATAAATGTACTTTTCAAATTAATATTCATATAATTCTGAAATATGATTCAATAAAAGAACCATTGATAGTTTTACATACCGCTACTTAAGGAGCCGCTGCATGAAGACACAGACGCTACAGCAACAAATTAAATTATGGACAGTTTTGCTTATTGTTGTCCCCAGTTTACTGATCATGACGATTTATACGGTTGGACAGATTTCACTAGCTAAACAACAAAATCTAGAATTAATCGAGCAGCGAGTACATACTCAAAAGCGATTAATTGACTATTGGCTGGAAGAGAGAGCTGAAAATATTCGTGACCTAAGCCGGACAGAAGCTTTTCGAACTTTAGACGAGTCACAAATGGAACGTGCTCTTTATTTCAAGCAGCAGCTTGATAATTATTTTGATTCATTTTCATACATTGATAAAAAAGGATTTTTTAAAATTTCTACTTTAACTTTAAAACAGCGCAATTCTCCTGCAATCGATAATCCCTATTTTGAAGCGGCCAAGGCAAGAAAATCATATGTATCAAATGTAGTTATTGACCCGAATAGTGGTCAGCCCATAATTAACATTTCTTCCCCTATCTATGATTATAATGGAGATTTCCAAGGGCTAATACTTGGATCAATCAAAATCGTAACATTAGAAAAACTCTTACGCGAGAATTGGATTGGCCAAACAGGAGAAATCTTTTTGATTAACCGAGAGGGTACCATGCTTACCGATCCACGGCACCTTAATTTGCAAGCTGACAAAGACATCGTCAAAGATGCAGCTAAAACGAATTTTAAACTTACAGAAAATACATTTCGCTCTATAGCACCTGGCGAGTCAGGTACAACAACTTGGATTGATTATCTAGGAAATAAAGTTCTAGGTGCTTATCTAGACGTACCTGAGCGAGGTTGGACGCTAATCGGCAAGATCAACGAAGATGAGGTGCTAGCCCCTATTTATAAACAACTGGCAATGATGACTAGTGCTACAGCCATTTTAATATTACTAATTCTCCCCTTGGCTAAGAAGATAACCAATCAGATTAAATTACCCATTGATTGGTTGATTCGGCAATCGAATCAAGTAGCAACTGAAAACTACCAACTGGTTGATCAATACAACGCCTCCAAAAATATGCCCTATGAATTAGACATCTTATGCGAAACATTCTTCAATATGAGTCACAAAATAAAAAACACAGTCAGTCTACTCAAACAAAATGAAGCGAAACTAGGAAATCATATGCTAGAAATACAAAAAATTAACGCTACCCTGGAAGAAGAAATGATGGAACGACAAGCAGCTCAAGCTGCACTCGTTAATCTAAATATTGACCTGGAAAATAAAATTAATGAGCGAACACAAGATTTACAAGATATGAATGCAGCTCTCGAAGAAGAAATCATGGAGCGCCAAGCAGCCCAAGAAGCTTTGAATAAAAAAAACCAAGTCATCAAGAACATTGCTTATTCTGATAGTCTCACTGGCCTACCTAACCGCGCACTTTTAAATAAGCGTCTAAAGAAAGAAATGGAAAGAACTCGCTGCGGTGAATCAGCCGGCGCTGTCTTGTTCATTGATTTAGACGATTTAAAGATGGTAAACGATACCTTTGGTCATACATATGGTGATGCCCTAATCACCATGGCCGGAAAACGGATCGTGGAAACTGTTAGTGATCATGGTTTTGTTGGTCGCATTGGTGGAGATGAATTTATGGTAATTTTATCTGGTGAACATAACCGTAAAAACATCATTCATAGCGCTGACATGATTGTTGAAGCTTTCAACCAGGATATGGAAGCCCTTGGAATTCGCTTTCATACTTCAGCCAGCGTTGGCATTGCTGTATATCCTACTGATGGAGACACAACGGAGGAAATTTTCAAAAATGCAGACAACGCGATGTACGCAGCCAAGAAAGCGGGGAAAAACTGTTGGCGCTTCTACGAAACAACAATGCAAATAGAAGCCTATGACAAAATCCTGCTCATCAATAGTTTGCGTCACGCAATCGAAAATCAAGAGCTATCATTACATTATCAACCACAAGTAGACATGAACGGCTGCACTGTTGGATTTGAAGCACTACTTCGCTGGAATAGCCCAGAACATGGTGCAATATCACCAACCCGCTTTATTCCTTTAGCCGAACAAAACGGTCTCATACAAAAGATTGGAAATTGGGTTCTCAGAGAAGCAAGTCATTTCGCACGTAGATTAGTCGATAACGGCTGGGGGCATATTCATGTTGCCGTTAATGTATCTCCCTATCAATTATGCGCCGATGACTTTATCGATGGCGTAAGAGAAGCACTCTTTAACGCAGGAATTGAACCTAACCAGCTGGAAATTGAAATAACTGAAAATGCATTAATTGAATCATTAGAAGAAAGTACTCATATTCTTGAAAAAATTCGAATAATGGGAGTGCGCTTGTCTCTGGATGATTTCGGCACAGGCTACTCTTCCCTAACCTATCTTCAGCGCTTACCAGTAAAGACCTTAAAAATTGATAAAGCTTTCATCGATATGATCTTGACGAATAAAGCACAAAAAGCCATTATTCGAACGATCATAGACATGGCTCACATTATGAAGATGAACGTGGTTGCTGAAGGTGTAGAAACAGAAATACAAATTGCATATTTAGCAAAATGTCACTGCGATCTTTTGCAAGGATACATAATCAGCCCTCCATTACCAGAAGCTGAAGCGATTGATTTCCTTTCTTATTGTAAACAATAAAATGAAGAGCTGCCCCTTCTGATTTACTTCAATTATGAAATAAACAAGAAGGGCAGCTTTTTTACTATACAATAGTAGAAACATCTAACCAATTTGCGCATCAGTGATTACTCCACCCATTAGAAGAGTAATCATCGCCGTATAAACAGGAATCAGATTTACAGTAAGATTAGCAATACTTGCACCAACCGTACGAACTGATAAATTCCATATAGAAAACCTGCATAATATTTCCACCAGTCAAAATTTTTAATTGTTCAATGTAATAAATTTTAGTATAATCATTGATATAAACTATGATTGGACGTGAGGATAATGGAGCTTCGTCATTTAGAATATTTTATGACCATGTACCAAGAACTTCATTTTACAAAAGCAGCTGAAAAATTAAATATTTCTCAACCTACCTTAAGTCAGCAAATTCGTATTTTAGAAAGTGAAGTAGGCTCTCCCCTATTCGATCGAATTGGCAAAAAGGTTTTCGTCACCAAAGCGGGTAATATTCTCTATCATCATTGCTTACAAATTTTTGGAGAATTAAAACAAGCACACACTGCGATTGAAGAATTAGAAGGATTAAAGCGAGGTCATCTTGTTGTTGGCTGCTCTGGAAGTCATTTGCTAATTTCTTCTGTTGTAAAATTTCATACCCGCTACCCTGGTGTTAAAATATCCATTGTGCAACTATCAACAGAAGAAATAAAAGAGCAATTACTAACAAATGAATTGGATATTGGTATTGCCTTTCTTCCATTAGATGATCTTCAATTAGAAAACCTTCATCTCTATACCGAAGAATTATGTATTGCAGTGCACAAAAACAATCCACTTGCCAAGCACTCAAACGTAGCTTTGGAAATGCTAAAATCCATCCCCATTGTTTTACTCCCTCCGAAATATATCATCAGACAATTTATTGATCAAGCTACAGAAAAACTCGGTTTTCTATTAAATCCTATGATAGAAATAATGCCTTTCGAGCATTTATTAGAAATTGTAGGCCGTGATATTGCAGTAACAATTCTTCCTCGTTCTTATATTAATAGTTTCGGAAATGACAATATAACCTCCATCCCTATAGATGACCCTCACATGAAAAAATCCATGGGCGTTATCTATCGAAAAGACATCATTATTCCTGCAGCCACTGATAAATTTATAGAAGAATTAATACTTGGATTCAAAAATTTTCATTTCTAACAAATTCCATAATGCCTCTTCCCCTTTCAGCAAAGCTATGATAAGATAAACAAATATTTAATTTTTGCAGAGGATGACGATATTGAAAAACATAACAAACAACCGCCGTATATACCTGCTACTGATCCTAGTTGTGGTTCTCTGGGGGGTTAATGTGGTATCTATTAAGTATCTCACTCACTTTTTCCCACCACTAGCATTGGCTCCAATACGCTTATTTTTAGCAAGTGCTTTACTCTTGCCCTTTGCATGGCGACAGCATGGTTATAAGAAACTATCGAGCAGAGAATGGGGCCCCATCATTGGTGTTTCGATGTTCTGTATTTTTCTTCATCAAATAGTACTCACCACCGGATTGACTGCCACAAGCGGAATACATGGGGTTCTTATTTTGGGACTCAATCCCTTATTTACAACTATTTTTGCTAGCTTGCTGCTAAAAGAAGAATTTACCTGGGCGAAAGGAATCGCAATACTGTTTGGATTCAGCGGCTTATTATTAGTTGTTTCTGGCAGCTCAGAAGGCGGCGCTACACTGACTGGCGACGGGATGATGTTTATTGCAACCATCACCTTTGTCATAGGATCTTTATTTGTAAAAAAAGCTACTTTATTTGTCCCCCCTTTAATCGTTACTGCCTATAGTCACTGCTTAGCCGCCATTGGTTTACTGATCTTGGGTCTCTTTGTAAATCCGATATGGAACTATCCAGGTGCTTACGATTTTTGGCCGATTGCAGTTTTACTATTTTCCAGCTTCTTTAGTACGGCGTTAGGAGCATTATGGTGGAATACAGCAATACAGCAAGTTGGTGCTTCTACATCCTCCCTTTTCCAAAATGGCTCTCCTATAATAGGAGTACTTGCATCAGCTATCTTCCTGGGAGAACAGCTATATTGGTATCACTTTGTGGCTCTTTTACTTGTAATCTTAGGAGTCAGCTTAGGCACAGGAGTCATTCGTATTCCAACCCGTTTACTACTGCTAGGCAGCAAACTTCGTCATTAAGAGAATATGTCACTACAAAGAAGGTCTTACGATAATCCGGTAAGCCCTTCTTTTTTTATTTTTGCCCTAGTTAATTTTCTAGCATGCTACAGTCATTAATTCTATAATAATACATAGAGGTGATGGAATGAAAAAACTAGGTGATTTTCTTATTTCCCCACATAGAAGTACCGAGATTGTCATGGGTAATACGGCTATCGTCCGTGGAATGATTGAATCAGGTGTTAGAGTTGTCACATCCTATCCTGGTTCCCCCACACCAGAAATTGCTGCAGCTATAACAGCAATTCCCAAAGACAAAAACCCTCTTTATTTTGAGTTTTCCACCAATGAAAAGGTCGCCACAGAAGTTGCCTTTGGTGCTTCTATCAATGGGCACCTGTCAACCGTCTTTTTCAAAAGCGTAGGACTAAACGTTGCTGCCGACACCTTTGTTCAGCTAGGACACATGGAGGTAATCGGGGGCATGGTGATTGTAATCGGTGACGACCCAGGAGCTAATTCATCGCAAAACGAACAAGATAATCGTCATTACGCCCGCCTTGCCTATGTTCCTATGTTAGAACCATCAACACCCACTGAAGCCTATACTATGTTTAAAAAAGCCGCTCAACTATCCATAGAACGTTATATGCCAGTGATTCTAAGAATGACTACCCATGTGTGCCACGCAAAAGAAAAAGTTACCTTTTCCTCGTGGACGCCTCTGCCCCTTAATCATTCATCCCGCTTTAACGTAGACAATGGCCCCTATATACCATTAACTACGAAGCTGGTCCTGCCTTTAAAACGGCGAGCCCTAGAAAAATTAGCTCAATTTGCTGCCGATGCAGATACATCCTCTCTAAACACTGTTATTAACAATAACAACCCTCTTTATGGAATCGTAACTATGGGAGCACCCTTTCAATCCTTACAAGATGTATTAGAGGAAACAGCGCTAAAGCCTGATATCCTAAAACTAGGTATTATTCATCCTCTGCCGAAGCAGCTAGTTGCCGATTTTCTTCGTCAGCACAAGGAAGTCAAAATCGTAGAAGAATTGGATGACTTCATCGAGCAGCAAGTGAAGGCACTCGCTTATGATATGGATATCTCCACGAAGATAATCGGTAAACAAGACTATGAAGACTGGCTGAATGAATATACCCCTGAAAAAGTATCTACAATTCTTCAAAAAACATGGCCTCACTTACTCGCGAATAAAAAGCCGCGCATCCCTCTTTTGCACTGGTCACCCAGGCCAGCACAGCTATGCCCAGGATGCGGGCATCGTTCCGCATTTCATGCTATTAAGCAGGCTCTTGATCCAAATGATATTACGGTTGCTGATATCGGCTGCCACACCCTTGGTATTATGGAACCTTATAATATGGGGCAAGTACTATTGTGCATGGGGCATAGCAGTGGTACTGCTGCCGGTCTTTCCCTCTTTAATAACAGCCGTAAGGTAGTTGCATTCCTGGGAGATTCCACCTTCTTTCACGCTGGTTTACCGGGAATTATTAATGCAGTTTTTAATCATCACAACTTCACTCTGATTCTCTTGGACAACGGAACTACCGCTATGACTGGTCATCAAAGTCATCCTGGCGTCGGTTACAATGTTAATGGTCCAACAGAAAAGATCACAATACGACATGTATTAGACGGCATTGGGATTACGAATATCCGTGAAATCGATGCCTATGCACAAGCGCAGTTAACAGAAGCAGTCAAAGCAGCCCTTACTGAAAAAGGATTTAAAGTAATCATAGCCAAACACCCCTGCATGCTAAAAGCAATGAGAGAGCGTAATGCAGCAGGGAAACCACTGCCTCCCTCTGTAGAAATTACAACCGACTGCAATCAAAACTATACCTGCGTGAGTGCCTTCGCATGTCCAACATTTCAGCACAACGATGACGGCAGCATAATCGTCCATAAGGATCTTTGTATCGGTGACGGATCATGCAAACAAACCTGTCCGACAAAGGCCATCCTTCATAAACGCCCAAAAAAGGAGGACAATAGCTGATGCCTGACATAAAGATGGATATTTACATTATTGGAGTCGGCGGACAAGGCATTGGCCTGTTGAGTGAAGTGATAATCAGAGCTGCTGACTATGCTGGATTTCCAGTGCGCGGAACCGATACCCATGGTCTTGCCCAACGTGGCGGTACCGTATCATCCTGTGTTCGTATCGGCTCACATGCCCATTCTGCTCTTATTCGGACAGGATGTGCTGATATGGTCATTGCCTTGGAAAAAAATGAAGCCTTACGCGGTCTTAACTCCCATCTAAGAGATGGTGGAACACTGATATATTACGATACCCAGTGGCAGCCTCTGCTGGTCAGACTAAAAAAAGAATGTCTTTTAAAATCAGAAGACATCAGCGCTGAGTGCCAATGCCGCAACATCCTGGAATACCAGATAGCACCTACAAAATTAAGTAACCCTAAAATGCAAAACATTGCCCTTCTTGCTAGCATTGCAAAACACAATAAAATTCCTGGTATAACCCCGCTGCACTATGAATTAGCCCTTAAAGATCTGCTAGAAGGAAATAAACTAGAGCACAATCTCTCCCTCTTCCGCTCCCTAATAGCAGCATTATGATGAATAAATCGGCTTGCATAACCCCAAAAGGGTGCTGCAAGCCGATTACATGTGGTTATTCTTCTCTTGATTTGTATTAAGCACTGGCTCCTACCATAATTATTTTAAATCTTGTAAAAAACTAGTACCGTATTCCGGCATCTTCACTTGAAAATTCTCTGCAATGGTTGCACCAACATCTGCAAAAGATGTTCGTAGAGGCAGTTCCTTGCCCTTAGCAAAACGAGGAGAATAAACAAGCAAGGGTACGTACTCTCGCGTGTGATCAGTGCCATGATAGGTCGGATCATTTCCATGATCGGCGGTAATAATCAACAAATCTGCATTTGTCATCTTCCCAAATACTTCTGGTAAACGAGCGTCATACTCTTCTAATGCTTTCCCATATCCTTTAGGATCACGGCGATGTCCGAAGGAAGCATCAAAATCCACTAAATTTAAAAAACTAATTCCAGTAAACTCTTTATCCAAAATCTCAATCCACTTATCCATGCCATCCATATTGGAAACGGTATGAATCGATTCTGTAACTCCCTCACCATTATAAATGTCAGATATCTTCCCCAGGGCAATCACATCAAAGTCTGCATCCTTCAACTCATTCATCACAGTCCGACCAAAGGGCTTTAATGCATAATCATGACGGTTAGCAGTGCGGGTAAAGTTACCTGGCTCTCCCACAAATGGGCGAGCAATGATACGCCCTAACTTATAAGGTTCTTCAAGAGTAATTTCTCTGCAAAATGCACAAATCTCATACAGTTCCTTCACTGGAATAATATCTTCATGTGCGGCAATTTGCAGCACCGAATCAGCAGACGTGTAAACAATAAGCGCCCCTGTTTTCACATGCTCCTCACCTAGCTCCTGAATGATTTGGGTTCCGCTTGCAGGCTTATTGGCAATTACTTTCCGTCCTGTTTTTTCTTCAATTTGGCGAATCAATTCATCAGGGAAGCCATTCGGAAATACACGAAAGGGTTTGGCGGTATAAAGCCCCATGAGTTCCCAATGTCCCGCCATAGTATCCTTCCCTTTTGATAATTCCTGCATTTTCGTATAATAAGCAAGTGAATGTTTTATTGGCTCAATGCCTTGAATGTTTCTAATATTAGAAAGACCGAGTTTTCCCATATTTGGCATGTTAAGACCTTCGCATGCTTTAGCAATATGCCCTAAAGTATCTACATCAAAATCACCAAAATCTGCCGCATCAGGCGCTTCCCCAATTCCAACAGAATCCATCACAACTAAATGAATTCGTTTAAAACTTGTTGTAAGCATATTTTCCTCCTTACCATACATTCTCTAAGATCATTCATATCATGATGAAAGTAAAACATATAATGGTACTATTCATATAATTACCAAGAATATAAAATCTTCAACATATTGTCTAAAAATTCCTCCTGCACTCAAACTATGAAATATCATTTTTATCCTTTTCCTCTTTTGCTTTTTGCAGCTTTTCCTGCTCAATCCCCAGCTCTCTTGCCGCTTCAAACTGCAAACGATGAACGAGAGGTCTTTTTTCTACTAGCCTTTTCTGGTACATACTTTGACCTGCATAAATTCCGGAAAATAAAACGACTAATAGTACTCCGGCTAACAGGCCAGCACCCTGTCCAGGAACTAAGGGCATACTAGAGATAACCAGAAGAATACTGATGAAAGCCAACCAAGAAGTAATCGGATATCCTGGAAGCTGGCATTTTCCTTTAGGTGGACAATCATTGCCTCTTCGCAATTTATAATGAGTGGCAACAATTACTGCATAGGAAAAGAGCAATGCAAAGCCACCAGAACTTACTAAAAAAAGATATACTTGCTGAGGCAGCATAAAGCCAAGCCCAAGTCCTACAAGCATCGCGACCCCAGAGAAAAGAATTCCACGATATGGTACATTGCCCTCATCCTTGATCCATGAGGGAGCATGGCCTTCATCGGCTAAAGAGCGAATCATCCGACCTAGCCCAAACATAGCAGCTAACATAGTAGAAAGTATGGCTGTCACCAATACAATTCCAATTGCATTTCCTGCCCAGCCCAAGTTCCATCTGAGCAAAGCTAAAGCCAGAGGACTTTCCTCAGCCGTCAAAACATTCGTTGGCACTAAGGGCAGCAACACAAGAATGGCTACGATATACAATCCCACTAATCCGACGACCGTATATGTGATGGCTCGCGGCACAATCCTAACAGGATCAGTCGTTTCTGATGCCGCCAAGCCAATAATCTCGAAACCAGCATACGTAAACATCACAATGAGCATACTCCCAGCAATGCCCCATATCCCTGCTGGAAACAGCGGCTCATCTGCTATTGCTCCCAATCCTACAGGTTCAATTCCTGGCATAAAGCCGCCAATCAAAGCCACTCCCAAAGTAATAAAACCGATGATAGCAAATAGTTTGACTGCTGCTAACCCACTCTCTAGCTTACTAAGCTGATTGGCTCCTAATAAGTTGAGCAGTGATACCCCGATAATGATGACAGCCCCTAATAAAGGCAGAGAAATGTTAGGAAGCCATGTACGCAAGATGATAGATACAGCAGTAGCTTCACTGGACATGGCTAAGACCAGACCGCTCCAATATACCCAGCCAACAACAAACCCTGCTCCAGGGCCATATGCGTTTTGCGCAAAAGTTCGAAAAGAGCCAGGTGCTGGATCAGCTACCGTCATTTCTGATAAAGCAAACAGTATAACATAAACGATGGCACCTCCCAATAGATAAGAGATAATAATTCCTGGTCCCGCTGTACGAATCGCTACTGCCGATCCTAAGAAAAATGATCCCCCAATCACAGTTCCAAGTGCCATCATAGCTAATTGCCAAGCTGATAATCCATTTTCTCTTTTTTCCAAATTCAGACCTCCTAATTCGTAAAGAAAATATCACATATTATCAGTATCTCCTTCACCGATTTAAGTTATGATCTTTATATGAAAAATTTCGAAATCAAAATTGATGGCGAGTGATATATTCATACTAAAATGAAATAGTATGATAATTTTCAACTTCTTGTGATTCTTATGAGTCATAATCAATATAATAATAGAAAAGCATAGGAGGTGCTTTATGGATATTGTCAAAAACATCTTAGAAGCCAGTCACTTTGCTCATGAATTCATTTATCACAATCAACCTCTGCTTACTGCTCAGGAAGGTGCTGATTACTTTAAAATTGACACTGGTCAGACTGCACCTACCCTAATTATTAAAACGGATAATAATTTTTTTGCCCTTATTATTTCAGGTAGTTCCAGACGTGTTAAATTAGAAGAACTCTCTTTTCTTTTAGGCTGTAAAAAAACTAGGATGGCAAACCGAGAAGAAGTTGAAGAAAAAACAGGCTTCGATGCAGGGAATCTTCCGTTGATCGGCATACCACTCCCCCACATTTTAGATAAACAGCTGTTTTCCTACCCTTGCGTCTATGGCGGTTCGGGCCAATTAAATCGGACCCTGAAAATTACACCTCTTGCCTTACCACAACTAAATACGGTGATTGCAATTACAACCGTGTTCAGATAAATAATCACCACTGTGGTGATTCCATCGAAACAAAAAACTACTCACATTTTTTAACATGAGTAGTTTTTGTCATCTTACTGCTTCACAAGAGCCATCTTCAGCGGTTCGCCATTAATATTTACATCCGCATACTCCCTTGCTTCATCAAATACAATTTCCACAGCCAGGGTTTCACTTATAATGTAGTCTTTATACTGCTTTACAACGTCTTCCAGAAGAGCATTTCCCGTCATATAGATCTTAATCTTATCCATGACTTCAAACGAACTGTCCTTTCTCATAGTCTGGAGTTTACTAATTATTTCTCTGGCATATCCTTCAATTCGTAACATTTCAGAGATATGGGTGTCGAGAACAACACCAACGTCACCTTCGCCTGCAAAGGCAAAGCCCTCCAAACCACTCATGGTAACCAATAAATTTTCAGCATTAAATTCAATAGGTGTACCATCAATTTCGATTACAATAGACTGACCACTTGCGATTTTCAATGCTAACTCCATTTGATCCATATCTGAAATTGCTTTTCTGATCCCAGGTATAAATCTACCGTGGGTTTTGCCTAGTACAGGCGAATTTGGTTTTACATTATAACTTACATAGTCTGACATATTGGCATTGACTTCTACGTCTTTAAGATTCAATTCTTCCTTAATAATAGCAATGTAATAATCAGGTAGTTCCTTGGTGCTCAGCAGCATTTTGGAAAGAGGCTGCCTATTTTTTATATTAGCCAGATTTCTCGCGCTCCGGCCAAGACCGCAAATCTTGTAAGTCAATTCCATCTCTTTTTCCAGTTGCTTATCAACAAGCTTTTCATCGTATTCAGGCCACCTGCACAAATGAACACTCTCTGGTGCCTTTTCATCAAGCTGTACTACAAGGTTTTGATAAATTTCTTCCGTTATAAAGGGGACGAAAGGTGCTGCTACAATTACCAGATTTTTCAGCACGATGTGTAGAGTAAGATAGGCATGGATCTTATCATCAATCATATCCATCGCCCAGTAGCGAGTTCGATTTCTCCTTACGTACCAGTTTGACAGTTCATCGGTAAATTCTTGGATAAGCTCTGCGGCTTTCGTTATATCATACGCTTCCAAATTTTCGTCCACTTTATGGATCATGGTATTTAACTTGGATATAATCCACTTGTCCATGACATGACTGCTTGTTCTTTCTTGGTACTTGGTAGGATCAAACTGGTCAATCTGTGCATACAGCACGTAGAAAGAATATACATTCCATAAAGTATTCAAGAATTTGCGCTGTACTTCAATTACTGCATCTTCATAAAACCGTGAAGGAAGCCAAGGAGCACTGGCAGTATAAAAATACCATCGCAATGCATCAGCACCTTGATGTTCTAAGACTGTAAACGGACTTAGAACATTCCCTTTATGCTTTGACATCTTAATACCATTCTTGTCCAGTACATGCCCAAGAACGATACAATTTTCAAAGGAACTTTTATCAAATATAGCCGTAGATATGGCAAGCAGGGTATAAAACCAGCCTCTCGTCTGGTCCACTGCCTCTGATATAAACTGCGCAGGGAAGTTTTGCTCAAACAATTCTTTATTTTCAAAAGGATAATGATGCTGCGCAAAAGGCATGGAACCGGAATCATACCAGCAATCAATCACCTCGCTCACTCTTTTCATTTCTTTACCACAAACTCTACATTGCAGCAGCACATGATCAATATAGGGTTTGTGAAGCTCGATATCGTCAGATACCTGAATTGCTTTTTCCTTTAATTCGGCAATACTGCCAATACAATCCCGATGCCCACAATCGCATTCCCAGATGGGCAAAGGAGTACCCCAGTAGCGTTCCCTGCTTAGCCCCCAATCAATAACATTCTCTAGAAAATTACCAAAGCGGCCTTTCTTCACATTGTCAGGATACCAATGAATAGTATCATTATTCTCTAAGAGTTTATCTCGCAGAGAAGACATCCTAACAAACCATGAATCCCGTGGATAATACAAAAGTGGTGTATCACAGCGCCAGCAAAATGGGTAGGAATGAAGATATTTTTCTGCTTTGTAGAGAATGCCTCTCTCCTTCATGGTCTCAATAATTTTCTCATCGGCTTTTTTAACAAACATTCCCTGCCATGGAGTAACTTCTTCTACAAAATTTCCCTGAACATCCACCAAATTAACCAAGGGAAGATCATATTTCTGCCCTACCCGGTTATCATCTTCACCGTAAGCAGGTGCAATATGAACCACCCCTGTACCATCGCTGAGTGTTACAAAATCTCCATGAATAACATAATAGGCTTTTTTCTCTGGAGTAACAAACGAGAACATAGGCTCGTATTCCTGATCAAGAAGCTCTTCGCCTTTAAACTCCCTAACGATCTCATATTCACCTTCAATCCTGCTAAGCAAATCCTTGGCAAGAATCAAATGCTCTTCTTGATTGATAATTTCTACATAGTCATATTTTCTGTTAACGGCAAGAGCTACGTTACTTGGCAACGTCCAAGGAGTTGTCGTCCACACCAAAATTGAAGCATTTTCGTTCTTCAATCTGAATTTAACGTAAGCAGAACTGTCCTTCACATCTTTGTAGCCTTGGGCAACTTCATGGGAAGACAAAGAGGTGCCGCATCTTGGGCAATAAGGGACAATCTTATGTCCTTTGTATAATAATTCTTTATCCCAAAGCTGTTTTAATGACCACCATACCGATTCAATATACTCATTTTGATACGTAACGTAAGGGTTATCCATATCAATCCAGTATGCTACTCGCTCAGACATATCCTTCCACTGGCTGGCATACGTGAATACGCTATCCTTGCACTTCTTTATAAAGTTTTCTACACCATATTTTTCAATTTCTGGCTTGCCGGATATGCCAAGGGTTTTCTCGACCTCCAATTCCACTGGAAGGCCATGCGTGTCCCACCCCGCTTTACGTAAAACCTTATACCCTTTCATTACCTTATAACGAGGAATCAAATCCTTAATGACCCGAGTTACGACATGGCCAATGTGAGGAGCGCCATTAGCCGTTGGCGGTCCATCATAAAAGGTGAAATATTCATTGCCCTCATTCATTTGGAAATTTTTTTGGATAACATCTTTTTCATCCCAAAGAGTAAGAATGGATTTTTCCATTGCTACAAAATTGTTTTTAGGATCAACCTTTTTATACATAGTAAAAACTCCTTTTATCAATATACTTACTACTTTCCTCTGTAATAAAAAAAACTCCGCCCTGCTCAGGACGAAGTTTCACCTTCGTTATACCACCTTATAACAATTCATTCAGATACTACCATACCCTATCCTTTAACGCAGGATTACGAATTGACTTACTAGAAGGTTCAGTCATCAGCTCTCAGGTGATTTTCTTCCGATTATCCTGGCAGGTTCTCAGCACTCCCTACTCTCTGTACATTCAAAATCATGAATACTCTTCCTGATCATAGCTTTTTAGATATCTCTATTAAAATCTTACTAAGAGTATACGTCCTGATTTTTATAATGTCAATAGTCATATAATCAACCGTACACCGCCTAATTCAGCGGAACTATATTTGAACTCACCCCTTGGTGGTGAGCAAGGCCATCAGACCAGCCAGCCAAGACAGCTAACAATGCACCTGTAGCAGGTATAATCGGTAGATTATGCCACATGGTTTGTAAATAATGCATTATAGGCTCCCCCATTTAAGGGCAATGCCCCTACAACTTCTCCATAAATACTTCGATAAAATTTGTACAACATATAGATTCCAATCCATATTATAGCACTTATCGTACTATCCACGGCACATACGCAGAACTGTTTAGTGTTCTTTTGTATTTCTAAAAAAAATGGTTATAATACGGAATATAATGAAACGCTATCAATGAAAACAAATATAAATAGTTTACTAAAAATAATCTATATGAACACTAAAGGAGGTACAATACTATGGAAGAACCTAAAAGCCCCTCTATGAATGAGCAGGAAAAAGAACAAACCAGCGAACCTTCCGTTGAATCCAGCGATCCAAAAACAAAACAAACCGTTCCTACCCTTTATCCTGACATAGAATTCATCAACAGAACGTTACCATGACAGAATGCTCCACGTGATCAAAAAATAAGTGGAGAAAGCCTAATATGGCTTTCTCCACTTATTTTGATCTTACTTACTTTCTCTTTGGCTTAATAGTCTCTGGTAGATAATAATTAAATCATCTAATTGCTGGCTTATTTTAATGACTTCTGCGTCTACCAGGCATTGTCTTCCTCCCATCTCATTTAATTGCCGGCGTGTTAATTCAATTTTTTCAACTATTTCACCAATTCTCATCTTTATCCCCCCTTTCCTTGTTAAATTTATCAAGAAAGTGAGGGAAAATGTTTATTTTTCGACATGAAATTTACTTATTTTTTACATTTCTCTATCTTTCGATAGAGGCAATTGGTTAAAAAGCACATTATGATATAATTATTGTAATAAATTAGTTGAAAATTGTAAAATTAGAAAAAGATTGGAGTAATGTATATGGCAATATGGCGAATTAATATGGACTCTAGAGATTTCGAGCAATATCGTAAAAGACTAGTGAACCGAGGCTTTATTCCCACCAATTATTTTTCTGCTAATGGATTTAACATAAAAAAGATGAAAGAACTTGCATTAGCTGGAAAGATGGACGCTATGCAATGTGTTGTCGGAAACTCCATCAGGTGGTATTATTGCGAAGATCAAGCTGAGTTAGCTCGTCTTAGAGGAGAACTTTCGTAAGATAACATCTTTTTCCTATATATTGAAAAGGCTGTCTGATCTAGACAGCCTTTTCAATATCGTCCTATGCATACTATTCCGAATCACGCTCTCCTATCACTAAAGGGAGTTCCCCTTCCATTGCCAATCTAAGACGATTCTCAACTTCATACCAATTAATTAATTTTAACCATTCTTTCACATATTCCTCACGGTTATATTGATAATCAAGATAATATGCGTGCTCCCATACATCGATTACTAAGATAGGAATTGATCCCCATTGAGTAAGATTTTGATGCTTTTCTGCAGTAAGAATCTCCAGGTGGCTCCATGCTGGATTCCACACGAGTATTCCCCAGCCAGATGCCTCTACTTTAATAGCTGCATTGACAAACTGATCCAGAAAAGCATCAAAGCTGCCAAAGTATTTATTAATTTCTTTGACCGTACATCGTCCCGGCTCACTTTCAAACCCTTGCGGTGCCATAATCGTCCAGTAAACACTATGCAAGATATGTCCAGAACCGTTAAACGCCAACTCATTTTCCCAATATTTTATAAATGTAAAATTTTCTTTCTTTCTTGCATCTACCAAAGCTAATTCAGCCCTATTAAGACCATCTACATAGGACTTGTGATGATGATCATGATGATACCGAAGTGTTGTGGAGCTAATAATTGGCTCTAAGGCATCATATGGATAGGGCAATGGGGGCAGCTTATGTTTCCCCGCTGGAGTATACGCACGCAAATCTGTGTCAGACACGATTTTTTCAACCTCCCCACTCAATCTCTTACCGCTGTGTCGTATTATATTTCTACAACGAGAGGGGGGTGACAAAAATCAGCTAAAAATCTCCATATTTTGATTTTCAACCAGCATCTGACGATCTACTGCTTGTGGCGGTTCCTCAAGCCATCCATATTTAATCATTAGGTTTGCTCCATCCTCTGCGTAAAGAGCAATTTCTGCCATTAATCTAGTATAATCAATTGCCAAATCATAACATTGGCTTGTCGAAATCGCTACGCCATAATTACCTATGCCCATCTGTATTAAGGCTGAAATATGAAATAACATTAATTTTTCCGAAAAAGGCGACTGCGTTACTGTCGTAATTAAAGGTTCCATAGATGATCCTCCAGTCAGATCATCTGCCTCCAGTCTCTTTGTAAATATTTCGATGTGTTTTTGCGCAATTTCTTTACCTCTTAGAAAATGAGACCGAATATCAGGCGAAGAGGCTGTTTGCCAAAAACCTGTTATCATTGCTTTTCCCATAATATTAGTTTGAATGTTCATAAAGACATGCATAATCTCTACAGCTGTCAAAGGGCGGCTTTCTTTAAATACATTACCTAAAAAAGCTTGCTGCTTTGCAAACTCCACATGCTTATTGGCTGGAATATATGGAGACCTAGCATAAATCCCCTTTTCTAACATCAGCTTAACGACTCTTTCGTTAAGCTCTATCGACTCATGCAGTGTCTGAATGTAAAATTCTCTTATATCCTGACGAGAGGCTGTGCTTAACGCTAATCCATAAGCAGCCAGCCCCACTCGAGACATATTATTGAGATAATGCAATGTGAAAATGTCATCAAACAGTTTTTCCGCATTGGTATTTACATCTTCATTCGTAAATCCTACAGGACTAGCAAACTCCTCTTTTTGGTACGTACTGCGGATCCATGCGACATGATTTTGCGATAAAGATAGAGCAAACTCCAGCAATGGACGAATTTCTTCGTCCTCAACCTTTGCTAAAAAGTATTTCAATACACACTTTGCTAAACTATCACTTTGATATTGACTCCACATAATTGCAATTTCTGCAGAGGTTAAACGGATATGGCTGATGTTAGACATACATACACCCCCATTTTTTTATTATTATAACCCTAGTTCTTTATTATTAACTACTTATGCAAAAAAAATAAAAAGAAGGGGGGTATCACCCAACACTGAGAAGATATCCCTAATAGGCATCCTCTCAATTGTTAGGGTATTTTTTTAGCCAAGTCTTTTGGCATCGTCTGTTTTACTTATATTGGGCGATTATGTACCGTGTTCGCTGGATCATCATACCATTCAAAATAACGTTCTGCACATTCACGTCCAGACTGAATGAGAGCATTCTTCTTTTCATCACTTAAATGGAATTCAGTCGTTTTCACATGCAGTGTATTGATATAAATCGTTCTATGCCAATCATCACTATGCAGGTGCTGATTTTGTTGACTCTCCATATAAATATCAACAAGACTTTTTGTAAACTCAATCAAATCTTTTATTTCTTTTCTTGCAGGATCAACCAGCTCGTAAAACATAGCAATCTCACGACCAGAATCCAAACGAAATCCGAGAGTCTCTTTATTAAATACATAGAGGCCTGCAGCTTCATCATTTTGTTTTAATTGCTCATTAAGTTTCTTATAATATTCCGGTTCACTAGAATACTCATGGACATATTTTTCTCTATCGAATAATTTAATGGGATAATTATCAAGAACTCCACCATCTACGTATACATCATTGTGCTCACCTCTTTTTGCTGCAAAGAGCAATGGGATCGACATCGATATACGGACAGCATCTGCTATACAAAGATCAGGAGTATGTTCCATGGAGAAGACTTCAGAGCGCCTGGTAGAAAGATTCGTACCAATAAAAAACATATCTTTAACTCCTAGTTCTTTTCCTGTTTCAAAGATCTCCTTAAAAGTGGCATCAGGATTTCCAGTCTTTAACTGAATCAGATCACCTATCCAATTTCGAAAATAGTCTCCTTTGTACCAGCCGAATTCTTTAAATAACCTAGTCGTATCAAGCACTACTCCAAAAGAATCATCTAGGAATCTCGTAAAATCCAAATTTAGTAAAATATCTTCAATTTCTTTGAAGCTAAAATTCAAACCGATCAGCAGACCCATGATGGCACCTGCTGATGTACCACCAATACGTTCAATTTTCGGCAAGATCCCTCTCTCCTGCAATACTTTAAGAGCTCCAATATACGCGATTCCCTTCACTCCTCCCCCTTCAAAAATAAAATTGCGGAACGGATAATCCAAAACAACACCTCCTTCAATATATCTAGCATATTAAATGGATTGATCATATATGCTTACAAATTTCAGTCGATTATATCTAAAAAAAAGAGAGCGAATTCAATTGAGAATTCGCTCTCTTTTCTGTAACAAGTGCCGCTATAGAAGAATACTTGCTATCCTACTGTCAAAAAACTCTTTTTAGCAAAGTCAGTAAATTCACCAATAACCATATCCACACCCTCCAGCTGTCGTAGTCGATTATGTGCTTCCTGAGGGCCGATGGCTATAATTTGACCAATATTAGCTCGCCTAGCTGCTTCAATGCCTGCATCTGCATCTTCAAAAACAATGCATTGTTCTGGAGACAATCCTAGATTTTGAGCCGACTTTAAATAAATTTCAGGAAATGGTTTTCCTGGAAGCAAGCCATCATCATATACCACTTTGTCAAAATCAAACCACTTTTCTAGCTGAAATACCTCAAAGTAGAAATTAACATTATTAATTTCTGACCCAGTAGCAATCGTGCAGGCAATATGATTCTCAATCAAATAATCAAGTAAATTAATGGCGCCCGGTGCCAATTTAACATGATCAGCATCTTTACGGCATAAGTCACGATATATCACTTCTTTTTCCTGACTTAGCGCTTCTCCTTCTTCATCGGAAAGCTGCTTACCAGCTAAATATGACATTGTAACTTTGTTAGGTCTGCCTAAAACAAAAGTAGCCATTTCATGATCGCTAACTGGGTATCCTCTCAATTTTTCAGCCATAGCAATCCAGGCACTGGTTTGCTTATCAGTATCCCAAAACAACGTTCCATTAAAATCAAAAATTACTCCCGAGTACTTTTTAGACATCAACTTTCCCCCATTTTCCTAGTATAATCTCCGATAAATTAGCCACACAACCCAGCCAAAATTCTTCATTATCATAATCCTATTCTACTTTATTTAACATTATAAAACAAAACTCCTGCAAACTCTCTCACAACGTTAACATAAACACGCACTTGTAGTAGCTTTATATTGCTGTAAAAACATTACCATGATTATCATTTTTAAAGTTGGGAAAACTATTGTCAATCGTTGAATAAAAGGAGGTGTATCATTTGCCTATTGAAAAAGTATATCAACAATGGAATGGTAAAAGTACCAATGGCAAGGTTGAATCCAGTAATAAATTCCTTTCCAAGGAAGCAATGAAAAATTCGACAGCAGAAATGGAATGTACAGTAGGGATTGATACGTTTTCCGCCGCTGATTTACAAAATGACTCGGAAGATTAGCAGCCAATATGAAATCTTCAGTAGCTAGGTAGACTCGCTAAATTATATCTTAGTATACTGCAATACGATGAAAGGCTGCATTACAATGATATGCTCTCCTAAAGGTAGACGAGTTCAAGTATAAGAACTTACTACCATTAGGAGAGCATTCCATTTCAAAAATTATTAATTACAGTGCACCCGAAAAACCACTCGCATTATGCAAGGAATCATGTCAATCACAAAATTAGTATCTTGGCAAACTTGCTGCTATTTTCTCCGCAGGGCATTATAAATCTTCGCGGATTCACTGGCAATAAAATTGCTGGAATACGTATGATCCGCCGTAGTTGTAAAAAAGCTGATCAGAATCGGATCATGACCATCCTGAATTACTCCCACATCGCAAAGTATTTCATCCAGTTCACCAACTTTATGAAAGACTGGAGTCTGCATGTAGCGCGGGATTTCATCGTTATAAATCGTATTAGCCAACTCATCCTTTAACTGCCCATTTTTGCTTTTATTCAGATACTTGCCAGTATAGATCTTCTCGAATACTTTTCCCATTTCGTAGGGCGTTGTTACACTATGATATTGGTATTTCTGAAAAGCATCTTTATTATGAATTTGGGTCTTGCGCAGTTTAAGGTCCTTTACTGTCTTAGTAAGAACGTCCTGGTTATTAGTATCCATCTCATTTAATAATTCCTGAAATGCGTTATTGTCACTCACCGTCATCATCAGCTCTATCTGCTGATCATATTGGCTGGCCTTGGCTGATCCGGCCTGAGGATACAAATATTTGTAGGTAGCTAAGGCAACTACTAATTTACTAGTTGAAGCTGTTGGAAATATTTCGTCCTGGTTAAATTCGATAGTACGACCAGTATTTAAATTTTGGGCAAAGACTCCAACCCGGCCATCAAACTGCTTTAAGTCGTTTTTTATTTCCCGCTCAAGTGAGGAAGCTGCCAGTGCATGAGCAGTAAAGACAGTCACCAAAGCAAGCAGTATCGTAACCTTTTTTATCATGTAACCACCTCGTCAAAATAATTTGGTCTTCAGGAAATTCATACGCTCTTTCGCTATGTATCCTATTTTCTACCTATATTAGTATAGAATAAAACTATGACCAAATTATGACACCAAACTGGCAGTTAGAACTTTCACCTCCCTCAATAGATCTAGCAGATTCACTATATATCCCATATATGCTTACAAAGTCTACTATATGGAAAAAAGAGAGCGAATTTAATTGAGAAATTCACTCTCTTTTCTATAAACGTTCCAATATAGAAGATTGCTATCCTGCTGATAACATCTTAGGGTTTACAAATGATTTCAGCGATATAAGTATTTAAAATATTAGCTGAATAATCCGGGCGTATCACCACAGCGGTATCAACGCCCTTACCCGTGCCGCCTACGGCAATGATATCTTCTCCATAGGGAATCAATCCCGCATCAAGAGCCATGACAGCAACCTCTACACTAACCTTAACTCCTTGCCCAAACATTCTAAGCGTACCTGCCATAATTTCTACTGGATACACCCCGCCGAATTTCTTGCTAATTCCCCGCTCTGCACCAGATAATACATGATTGGTTGTCAATACTTTTACATTTTTTCCGATCAGTATCTCACGTTGCTGAGGCGTCAATTCATTTACTCCGGGATCTTTAAAACCATTGACATGCGTTACACATACTATGTTTTCAGCTTTTCCCACAAATAATTCGGCTGTTTTACCGCTAACGGATGCTACCACAATTGACTTTATGCCATATTCTTGAGCTTTGCGCGATGCCAGCTCCACCGTTTTTTCGGTATGAATAGCTCCTACAGATTTCCAGTACATACTCATCATCTCCACATTATAAATTTTCATTTTACATTGTACTTTATCTATTCTTTAAATAACATATTAAACCTCTGCAGTAATATTTCACTTCTTAGAAAAAATTTGGTGCCAGCTAAAGAAAACACCAGCAAGGCTGCCCAAATTAGGCCAAATGATACAGCATGAACGATAGTAAATGCCTCATGGTATAAGAAAATTCCTAATAACAGTGAAATGGTAGGCGCTAAATATTGGATAAATCCAAGCATTGTTAGTGAAAGTCGGTTCGCACTATTCGCAAATAATAATAATGGAATGGGCGTCACGATCCCCCCTCCGACTAAAAATAGAGAAGTAAGCGACAAACCGTCAAAACTTCCACTTCCATTATAACCCAAATATAAAAGATACAAAAAAGCAAACGGTGCTACGATGAGTGTCTCCAACGTAATACTTGTAATCGGCGATAGAACAGCCTTTTTTTTGCATAACCCGTACAAACCAAAAGAAAGAGCCAAGCAGATTGCAGCCCAGGGCACACTGCCAAAGTGCATTGTCATGTATAAAACACCGCTGGCTGCTAGTATAACAGCAATGCTCTGCCCCAAAGACAGCCTTTCCCTAAAAAATAGAATGCCTAGCAGAATACTAACCAGTGGACTAATATAGTAACCTAAACTGGTCTCAATTACTCGATTATTATTGACTGCCCAAATAAAAATAAACCAATTGAGGGTGATAAAGATCGTTCCAATCATCAATGCCAACAATTGAGTAGGAGCAGCAAGCAACTGAGTGATTTCTTCATATAACTGTTTCTTGCGATTCATAAGAATCACCACCGCCAGCATGAACAGTAGAGACCAAAAAACGCGATGCGCTATAACCTCTTGCGCCGAAACGTTAGAAACCAATTTCCAATAGATCGGCAATATCCCCCAAAGAAAGTATGCACCAATCGCTGAAGTGAGTCCTCTTTTTAGATTTTCATTTTGTTCCATATTCATTACCCCAATTCTTTCTTAATATCGTCGACTGTAATAGATTGGTGGGTTCTAAAAACTTTGCACAGTAAATAAATTGATTTTTCAGGCGAATTTATGATATAATTCAATCGGACAAGTTGTCCTTAATGAATTATACCGGACAAACTGTCCGATTGTCAATATACAATCTTTCATTTTAAGGAGAATGTAAAAATGAGTAAGGCACTTGACGCTACCCAACTCTCTAAAGATGAGGTAATTCGGCGGCGAATTTTAGAATCGGCGCGAATGCTCTTTATCGAACAAGGTGTTGAGAACGTAAACATGCATCAGATTGCAAAAATGGCTGAAGTTGGCCAAGCAAGCTTATACCGTCGGTACACGGAAAAGGGCGATATTTGTATGGAGGTCGTCCTAGAAGAGTGCCAGCCTTTATTTGATGAAGTCAAAGCGTATCTTGATCAATCTACTGATATTCCCATTTTAGATCGACTTTATCAAGTAATCATAAAATTTGTGACTTTTACGGAGGCGAAGGTTCCCTGGTTATGCAGCGTCAGCCGCGCTACACCAGGCTATCGTCCACTACAATCGCGTCTATATCAATCCATGCGGAACACTTGCCGGGAATTGCTAACTGAGGCCGTAGAGCAAGGAGAAGCTGCAGATATAGATGTTTTCTATACCGTAGAGGTATTACTGGCAGCACTCCACAATATTGATTTTCATATCCACGACCAAGGGTTTTCGACTAAGCAAATTCTATTAGGATTACATCGACTCTTTATTGAAGGGTTGAAAAAAGACATAATTGATAATTAGTGCTTATAACTATTGCCTTATATATTTCAAAAAGGGAACGAATTCAGTTAAGAATTCGTTCCCTTTTTGCCTAATAAAGATTGTTTTCCTCTTATTGGTTCACCTGACGTACGACGTCAATGACACTGCCATCCCGATATTCTACCACTCATTATCGCCTGCAACCATCATCATCACTCTCCCTATTCTCTAGATTACAAAGTCAATCGCATTAAAATAGCTGCCATCACAACCATGCAAGCTCCGCCTAATCGTGTGGAAATTTGTGCAAAGGGCATGAGTTCAATTCGCCCCGCCGCTGACAGAATCGCTACATCACCCGTACCGCCTAATCCACTATGGCAAGCCGTTACCAGTGCCGCCTCCACAGGATACATATTCATCACCTTTCCCACATAAAAACCGGATGCAACCATGGCAACCACAGAAGCGGCGACTGTCGCAATATAGGCAGGACTAATGGCGGCAACAACATCCTTCCAAGGAGTATACAAGGCTCCCACGCCAATGAGCAGCGCCCAAGTCAAATTCGCAGACACAAATTTATACATATGATACGCCCCTTGTTCCATTTTTGCAGGCATAATGCCTAGCGCCTTCACCAGAGCGGCCGAAAAGATCATAATAATCGGTGCGGGAATAAGAATAAACTTACTGGCTAACTGCCCCCAGATATAAAAACAGCATGCAAGTAACAATCCGGCGCCCATGAGGGAAAAGTTCACAGGTTTGTCAATATTCTGAGCAGCATGCATTCTCTCGTCATCCCCGGTTTTGACTAATACTCCGTTACCTGTTAGATGGGGTTTTTTAACTCCCAAGGTCCGAAGGCCACCAGCCATCATAATGGCGATGACATTGCCCAGCATAGCAGCTGGTACCAAGTGAGGGATAAAACTCTCATAAGGCTGATTCAAGATTTCCGAATAGGCCATAGACAAAGGCAGAATTCCTTCCCCTAGCCCACCGGAGATAATAGGAATGACAACATAGAAGAAAGAATGATGCGCGCCGAGTCCAGTCAGCATCCCTACGCCTACTCCTGCTATAATACTGCCAATGGAGCCAACCACAATTGGAATAAACATCCGAATAAAACCTTGGATCAATACCACTCGCAGCATGCCTAAGATGCTTCCCGTGATTAGACATGCAATATAGAAATACAAGAAATTCGAGCCCTTCATAAAAGCGGTAATGGCTTTCATGGAGTCCACATTGAGTAACTGATAAAAAACCAGAATTGACGGTACAAAAATAGATAAAATAGCAGGTCCACCAATGTCTTTCAAAATCGGCACTTTGAGGCCAATATCCCCTAGTAACATTCCCATAATCATCATGATGGCGATGCCGCCAATCATATCCGCTGGTAGTTTCCCATTCAAGGATGCAATGTAGATCAGTGCAGCCAGAATCAAATATAAGGGAAGAGGCACGGAACCAATAGTAAAGGATTGTAAATAGGTCAAACTTTTTTGCAGCAGATTTTGAGATGAGGTTGTCGCTTCCATATTCATAATAAATTCCTCCTTTTCGATTTGCCTTGAGTATAGCATTTTATCTCTCTAACGCTAACGCTATTGAAAGATATGGAACCATTATGTAAGTAATGTAAAGGCAAAAAAAATCCAGGAACGGCCATAGCCGAACCCAGAATAAAGAATGAAGAATCTACCGCTTTATATAACAAAACATTGTAACAGGACGTCCAACAGCCCGATAAATGAGTTTCCCCTGTAGAGTACCCGTCTCTTTGAGAAACGTAAGATATTTACGGACAGATACTCGTGATATGCCAACACACTTCGCCATTTCTTCTGTTGTAAAGGATGTGGAAAACAGTTTCGCCTGGGTAAGTATACTGTTCAACGTGTCCCGCTCCAGCCCTTTTGGCAGATCACCCACTGGCAAATCACCTTTCGACAGAATCCGGCGGTCAATTTCATTTTGATTTAAGACAGTACTGTCCTGAATGAGCTGAATGCGATCCCGATAAGCAATCAGTGCTGCATACAAGCGCTCAAATTGAAATGGCTTAACTAGATAATCCACCACACCTTGCCTAAGTGAGTTCTGTATACTGACACTATCCCGTGCTGCCGTTATCATAATAATATCAATACTATGGTCTAGCAAGCGAATTTCATGTAATAATTCCATACCATCTACAATCGGCATAAAAATATCAAGTAGAATCAGCGTGACTTCATTTGTTTTTAAAAATTCAAGAGCCTCAGCGCCATTGGACACCGTTCCCACTAAAACAAAACCTTCTACTTGCTCTAGATAATGCTTATTCAACTCGGCAACCATAGGATCATCTTCCACAATCAAAATTTTGATCAAGTACCCACCCCCTCTTTACTTTGATATGCAATTGTAACCTTAAATAATGCACCACTTCCCGGGGTAGTTACAACCTGAATGGTGCCGTTTAATCGTTCTACGGCCCTTGCAACAAGAAACAGACCAAACCCACGACCTGAGGATTTTGTCGAATATCCCTTAACAAAGATTTGCTCCACAAACTCCTGCTCTATGCCAGGACCACAATCCTTCACTTCAAGCGTCAATTCCGCATTTATATATTTCATCAATACAGTAACCTGACGCTGCGGCGAATCTTTCACCGCATCAAGGGCATTATCAATCAAATTGCCTATGATCGTGACCAATTCATTCGTAACCTGAGCATCTACTGGCTCCGGAAGAAAACTTTCCTCCGCTAATACCATATCAATTGCCATTTCTCTGGCTCTGCTAAACTTACTTAAGAGCAAACCTCCAAGAACAGGATCACGGATACATTGACTCACAAAATCCGACTCGGCAATATCCTGATTTGCAATTCGCGTGATATAAAGCTCCAGTTTGTCGTAAAACTTTAAGCGAACCAATCCTAACATTACATGGATCTTATTCATAAACTCATGGGCTTGAGATCGCAGTGCCTCGACATAGCTATTAACATCAGTGAGCTCTTCCGCTAACTGGCGCATGTCCGTCATATCACGAAATGAGGCTATCGCTCCAACAATTTCACCATTTACCACAACAGGAACTCGATTGGTCAAAATGGTGACCCCATTAATTTTTTGTTCCTGATCCAATTCCGCCTGTCCCGTATTCATTACGTCCTTTAAACGCGTATGAGGAACATATTCAGCGACTTGGCGTCCAATGGGATCACCCGGTATCCCAGCCAACTTTAAAACACGTACGGCCTCGCCATTCGCTATCGTTATCATACTATTTTTATCAACTGCTAAAATCCCTTCCCGCACGCACTGCAGCATCGCACTACGTTCCTCAACCAATTGGGCAATGGCAAAGGGCTCCAAACCAAACAGGGTTTTCTTAATATTTCGCGCTAATAAAATAGCAAAACCAATACCGATGAGTAATCCAATAAGAGTAGCAATATATATAATTTTGTGACTTTCGAGTAAGGCTTTCTCCACATCACCTAGCAAGATTCCCACAACCACTGCCCCTACTTGCCTCCCATCTGGAGTAAACACAGGAGAAAATGCGCGCAAAGACGGTCCATAGGTGCCTTCAGCGTATGAAATATACTCATTGCCCTGCAATGCTGACGCTTCATCACCGCCCTTGATATGTTGCCCTACAAGGGCCGCATCTGGATGGGATTTTCTGATTCCTTGCATATCGAAGACCACAACGAACTCCACGTTAACAGCATTGCGAATGGTATTAGCATATTCCTGAATGGCTGCTGTATCATTCGCTTCTAATCCTGAAATGACAGTAGGAGAATGAGTCATCGTCCTACATATATCCAAAGCTTTCTGCCCGAGTGTAGCCCGTACATCTGACTCAACACGATTCGTAATCAGAGCATTCGCAGCCAATAATGATAATGCCACCACGCCGCAAACTAAAAGAATAATTTTGGTTTGCAAATTAAATATCGGCTTTGCTTTCATTCTATCACTCCGTAATACACATTTACCTTACTGCCTATGTTACTTGGGTTCTCTGTCCACTGGCTCGTTAAATTGCAGACTCTGCAAAACACAATACTGCATAAAAAGCATTCTATAAACGGACACATATCAATACTGTATTTCTCATCAAATACAAAATCCCTGCAAAATCTTACAAATTAAAACATTCCGAATTTTTCATCATCCCCAATAATCCTTTCTCCCCCCCAAAATGAACGCTAATATCTGATTCGGTTACTATACTACTGATTAAAGAAGATAATGTAATTTTACATATTAAAGCAACAAATAAGAGAATACTATACAAAAACAATTCTATGTTCTTATGAAGGAGCACAATGAAACAGGGAAAAAATCTGCATAACACTGCACCTTCAGTTAGTATATCAGAAGCTTCTCGCGACGAGACTGCAAATAAGTTAGCTGCCCTCAAACAACTTAATAAAGAAAGTAATAAAATTGCCCAAGAAATATCACAAATTATTACCAAACTCAAGCAGACACCCACATCTGCTAATCAGGACCGTTCGGACTCAAATAAAAAAGAGAAGTATTTTGAAGGTCAATACTTTATTCATAAAGAAATAGAAGCTAACTTGACAACGCTGAAGACTATTTTGGGCAAAAGCGCTGATATTATTTTCAGAGAATTTATTATTGGTGTCAACAAACAAACAAAAGTATTTCTCTGCTTTATTGACGGGTTGGGTGACAAAAAACTGATTGATGAATATATTGTTAAGCCTTTGCTTGTTAACATCCATATTATAGATCCTAACGAAACATTATTATCTCATGACATTCTTACCAATGTAAAAGACCATGTATTTAATGCAGTTGAAATTAGAGAAGATAACGAATTTGATGAAGTTCTAGATGCAATATTAGGAGGTAACACTGCTTTATTTATAGACGGTTATGATACAGTACTTATTCTAAGTGCCAAAGGCGGGGAAACAAGGAGTATTCAGGAACCCGAAACCGAAACGGTTATCCGGGGATCCCGTGAAGGGTTCGTCGAGACCCTTCGCGTCAATACTTCAATGATACGAAGAATCATCAAAAATCCTAAGCTAATTATTGAGCCATTCAGACTGGGAACACAAACCCATACAGATATCAATATCGCTTACATTGAGGGGATAGCCAATCAAAAAATTGTCGAGGAGGTTAAAAGCCGCTTAAATAAAATAGACACAAATTCTGTTATTTCATCAGGATATCTTGAGAATTTTATTGAGGATGCTCCCTTTTCCTTCTTCTCTACAATGGCAAACAGCGAAAGACCAGAGAAAGTTACAGCAAAAATATTAGAAGGAAGAGTGGCTATTCTTGTAAATGGTACACCGTTTGTACTGACAGCGCCTCATTTATTTATTGAGAATTTTCAGGTGGCTGAAGATTATGTTAGTAAATTTTATTTTACATCTTTTGTAAGGTTACTACGCTTGTTGGCATTTTTTATCACACTGACATTTCCTGCTTTATATGTGGCAGTGGAAACATTCCACCAAGAGATGCTTCCTACCGTCCTTTTGATCACAGCAGCAGCAACCCGCGAAGGAATACCTTTCCCATCTTTTCTTGAAATATTAATTATGTCATTAGTATTCGAACTACTCCGGGAATCCGGGATTAGGCTGCCACGGCAAATAGGTCAGGCCGTCAGTATTGTGGGGGCCTTAATTGTTGGCGACGCAGCTGTTCGAGCAGGAATTCTCAGCGCTCCCATAGTTATCATAGGAGCGATAACAGCAATTACAAGTTTCGTCATTCCGTCCTTGTTAGAAGCTTTACTGTTCTTTAGACTTCTTCTTCTTCTTTTAAGTGCATCACTTGGATTATATGGATTCATTGTAGGGCTAATTATTATGCTTGCCCATCTATGTTCTTTACAATCTTTCGGTACACCCTATTTATCCCCCCTTACTCCTGTTATCTGGAAGGATTTGAAAGATTCATTTGTCATTTATCCGCTGCGGCTTATGAAATCACTGCCTAAGTCAACTACAGGGAAAAACTTGAAAAAGTAGGAGCTCCATCAATCATCAACAAATTCATAAGAAAGCGGGGAGAATAATTGAAAAGGATACTCGTTGCCGTTATACTTTGTACTTTGTTGCTAACAGGTTGCTGGGACAGGCGAGAACTAAACGATATCGGCATTGTAGTTGCCATGGGACTCGATAAAGATGATCTGACAGGAAACATCATTGTGACTTCTCAGGTGGTAAGACCAGGAGCATTAAAAAAAGACGGCGGTGGTGAACCATCCTCCCCTGTTGAAGTTCTTACTACGCAAGGAAATACTGTGGCTGAAGCAGTCAAAAACATTTCTAAACAATTTGATCGAATTGCGTTTTTCGCCCATGTTAAAGTACTTGTTATTAGCGAGCAGCTCGCTAAGGAAGGGCTTCTACCTATTCTTGATTATTTTATGAGAAATAGTAACATGCGAACCTTAGCTTGGCTGATCATTGCTAAAGACGTAAAAGCAAAAGAAATATTAATCACAAACTACGGAATCGAAAATGTGCAGGCAAACTATTTGAACAACATGATTAAAAATAAAGGGGAAAACTCTGAAGTAAGTACTCCTGATATATTAACTTATTTAAAAGCAATAACAAGTGAAGGCAATCCAATTGGCGGAGTCATGGAAATTGCAGAATATCCTACCATGCCTACTAAAGAGAAAAAAGATGTAACCACCCAAGGAGTCAAACTTTCAGGTACGGCGGTATTCAAAAAAGATAAGCTGGTAGGATACCTCAATAATACGGAAACAAGAGGTCTTAATTGGGTAACAGGAAAGGTAAAAACTACCATTATCAACATCCCTTCTCCTAATGAAAAAGAAAAATTGATTTCTATTAACATAACGAAAGTGAGTAGCAGGATCACACCCGAAATGATAAACGGGAAAATTTCCTTTACTATTGAAATAAAAGTGGATGGAGACATAGCAGAACAGCAAGATACTTCCAATTATTTAAAAAATCTAGAATCATTTGAAACATTGGAAAAGGAACCGAAGGACATAATAGAAAGAGAGATACAAGCAACTCTCAATAAAATACAAACAGAACTTGGTTCGGATATTCTTGGCTTTAGCAGTGCTTACAATAAAAAATATCCACAAGAGTGGAAAAGCATCAAAGACGATTGGAATAATATCTTCCCCACTGTATCCTCTGAAGTGAAAGTAGATGTCAAGCTTAGAAGATTAGGATTGATGTTGAAACCGATTACATCTGATGCTACTAAATAAATCATCATTTTCTTTCTCCAAACACTATTTTTTTAATATAACAAAGAAAATAGTATAAAAGAACTATGAGTAAAATAGCAGCATAAAGCCATCCACCTAGAATTAAAATATCCGGAATCAATCCAGCTTTAGATAATACATACTTAAAATATTGTATATCAAGCATATCAGATCACCATCCATGAAAATAAACGATTCAACAAATTGAGTCCTTGCCTTTGAACCAGTAGATAAGCAGTAGGAAAGGGGGAATAATCGTCTGAAAGACATTATGTATATATGGTAAGGACACTTTGTGTCCAAGCCAGATATGATATGGATAATTTGGTTCAAAAACAATGGACAGCCATAGGACGAAAATAGCCGATAAGACCATGATCCAGCGTGAGTCTACGCCTTTAAATACTGTGGCAAATGCCTGCACACCCCCGTAAAAGAATAGTATCATTTTATAAAAGCCTCCAATAAACATCAGGACTATCCCGAAGGCGTCTAAATTAGTTATAATATCACCTATATTGATTAGTTTAATAACTCCTAAAAAAGGTATAGTTGTAGCACCAGCAATAGTAACTCCTAATACACAAATCGAGATAACATCAATAATAGTAATGATTAATCCTGCTGTGCTTATTGCCCAAAATGAGATCTTGCGGACAGGTTGCTTTGTATCCAAGTAGCACCAATACATCATAAAAACAGCTGCCTCACCAAAAGGGGAATTCACAAATTTGGGGTAAACCTCCTTGAAAACAGGTTGCCATCCATTTGCTAATACAGGTGATAACCCCTCTAATTGGATTCTTCCCGATATACCAACCATGATAATTACACTTATAATGGAGAATAAAACAATAGGGAGTAAAATTTCACTTGTACGCCCTAGCACCTCTAACCCTAGAAAAAGAACATAAAGGGCAGTCAGCATAAAAACGATAAGTACTACTAACAATGGAGTCTTTACAAGAAAAGTAGTAACAATGACTTCACCAAAATCGCGAAAAATTCTGGTTGAACAATAAAGAAAGAATAGTGCATACAATAGCACAAGGGGTATCCCAAGGTATTTACCTAAAATCTTAATAATAATCGCTGCTAAATTTTCTTGAGGGAATTTTTTTTGCAGTTCTGTATAAACCCACATTAAAGCGAACCCGACAAACATACTTAATAGAACAACAATCCAAGCGTCCTGCTTGGCATCAATTCCAGATACAAAAAGAATACTACTGCCAATTTCAAATAGTACCATCAGAGAAAAAAGTTGATAATTGCTAATCCGTATCATTTGCAAAACCCCATCCTATTGATCTGTATAGTCACTATTTTGTCCGAAAAATTCTTTAATAACCCCTACGCTAGAAGATATGAGAGCTTACTTTGAGAAACAACTGGCTAACCATTAACAAAGCTCTTGCAAGAGTTCCCATTCGAACTCTTGCAAGAGCTTGCTGATAATGAATTCAATCCACTGACTGATCTGTCGCCACGACACATGATTCAACCTTTCGCACTAAATCTGGAATTTGCTGACTGTTTCACGAAGATCCATTGCCAGATGAGCCAGTGCTTGGCTAGCTGAAGCGATTTCTTCGGTTCAAGATTTCCTGAACCAAATCATACAAACTCCCCTCAGAAAATAGATGTCCGGGTATCCCAGCGGCATGAGCAGCATCAATATCTCGCTGCATGTCGCCGATCAAGAACGATCCATTAAGATCAACCGGCCATTCCAGACATGCTTGCTCAATGAGCCCCGGTAAAGGCTTACGACAATTGCAAATGGAGGAGTACTTCTCCATCGTCCCTTCTGGATGATGGGGGCAGACATAAAAAGAATGAATTATCGCTCCCTGCCTTTGAGCCTCTTCTGCCATAAACTCATGAAAATCAAATACTGTTTCTTCCGTAAAAAAACCTCGGGCAATACCGCTTTGGTTCGTAACCACAAATACCCAATACCCCGCTTGGTTCAGTATCCGAATTGCCTCAATCGCCCCAGGCATCCAGGTCATTTCTCTCGGTTTACAAATATATCCTCGATCCACATTTAATACACCATCGCGATCAAAAAATACCGCTGGTTTATGCTTCATACTTTCCCTCTCCCCTCCGTAAATATCCCAGCTACTACTGATAGCATCTAAGAAAATTCCTTTCCATCCTCAATTCCCCTCTTGAGAGGGGTGCCCAAAGGGCGGGGTGTGTTAGGCTCAGAGAACTTAGATAAAACAAAAAGTATTGAACCACAAAGACACAAAGTACACTATAGAACGTTTCATTTTATGTGGTACGATAGCGGCATTGTGTCTTTGTGGTTCGTATAGCTTAGAATGTGACTTTAATTGAGCAGCTTACTAGTTAACCCTTGCAAATTAAAGCATTGCACATATCGATCAATGGAATTTTTGATCTTATCCAGTACATAGCGATTCCCATCGATTCCTAATGTTTTCATGTTTGCAAACAGTGTTGTGATTTCTCTCTTCACCTCTTCATTCTCATAGGTATAATGACCGCAGATTTCACATATGGTTGCGGTCAATTCTTCCTCTGCTAAAATTGCTTCCACAGACAAATGTACGTCATCACCAATCACCCATTTCTTCCATCGACCGCTGTTCACAGCTTCTTCCGACATCACCCGCTTTAAATTTGACGGATACTCCAATCTGCCATTTTCAACTTCCTTCTCTTCTAAGCGAAGGAGTTCCAAGTATGCTTTGGTTTCGATATAACCAAACTCCGGAGCTACATTCATAGCGGTTATATGCAAAGAAGGATGGTCAAGGATAATATAGTCCTCCAGATAGTCCCCGTTATGCTCTTTCAAACCGACTCCATATTTTTTAGCAGTATCCGCCAAGAGCTTTGAGCTATGATAGCTAAACTCTCCCACATTTTTCGTCAATCGGGTCAACGTACCTGTCTGTCCCACGATAAATACGGGGATGGGAAGTCCTCTCTTAGACAGCTCGGTAGTCAGTTGTCGGATGAATAACTCATAATTCTCCTGACTCGTCAGCCCTCCATTCGTCTCCTCGGTGCCCACTTCATAACCGATTTCCGGCAACTGCCGAAGCCTTCTTTCATTCTCCACATATGCAATGAGTTCTATGGTTCTGTTGATTACAACATCCATCGCAATGGATTTGCCCATCACATAAGGATCTTTGGTAGGATCAATATGCAGCAGATCAAAATTGTGAATTAAATCTTCTATATAAGACCTTTTTGCCAATTCCATAGCAGTGGCTTCGGACAAATGACTGTTGCGTTCATTATCGCGCTGCCAAGGTCCACCATGGTCCCGGCACAAATAGTAGAGACCTGTAAAATCTACCTCTTTAGCAATCTCTTCTATAGCCTCTTTAAACCCTTGCTGATCCCAATTGCAGACATAACCTCCCCCCAATTCTTTGGCATCCACTTGGTTGCGACTGGCGATAAACAGGATGGGAAAATCTTTTTCCTTTGCTAATTCCAGGGATGCGACTATCAAATTTCTGGACATAGGCCCGATGCCTAACAGGGTAGTCCGAAAGCCTGTCTCTTCCAAGGTAAAAATCTTATCAATCACTTCTCGGATATTCATTTTATTCATTGTAATAATCTCCTCCATTACACCATTTATAACGCACTCGTAGTCATTGCGAGTACGAAGCAATCCCCTCATGCCTGCCTAGCGTATTCTTTGCTAACATCTACTTTTAAGGAATTCACCAGCAATGCCGTAACCACAGTCCCGACAACAATCCCTAATATATAAAACAGTGGATTATCAACCACGGGCAATACAATAGGACCACCATGGGGTGCATGATCCGCTACCTTACCCAAGGCTCCAATAACGGCCCCCACTGCCGACCCGGTCATAATAGAAGGCAACACTCGCAAGGGATCTGCGGCAGCAAAAGGAATGGCTCCTTCGGTAATGCCAATCATGCCCATAGCCAAAGCTGCTTTTCCAGCTTCTAACTCTTCCTCGTTATATTTCCTTTTCGCTAGTAAAGTGGCAAGCCCCATTCCTAAGGGAGGCGTGCAAATGGCAATACCAATCGGTCCCATGACGGTATATACCCCTTCTGCCATTAGTCCAAAAGCAAACATGCAGGCGGTTTTATTGACAGGACCGCCCATATCAAAAGCAATCATAAGACCAGTAATAATGGCGATCACTACAGCCCCTTGTTGGCTGATACTCTTTAATCCATCGGTAATTCCGCCCATAACGGAAGCAATGGGTTGTCCCAGTAAATAAATATAAGTAAGACCAACGAGTAAGGAACTCAAAATGGGAATCACAAAGATGGGCATAACAGGACGCAAGTAACTAGGAACCTTCCATCCCTTGATCCATTTCACGATATAGCCTGCAAATAACCCCATAACAATAGCTCCCAGAAAACCTGCTTTATAGGGACTATCTGCTATAGGCTGATTTGCCAGATAGCCGCCGATCATTCCGGGGACAACTCCCGGCTTACCCGCAAGACTATAGGCAATATAGCCCGCCAAAATCGGAATCATCAAGGTAAAGCCTGCCACACCGATGTTCAATATGTGATTTGCTAAGACACTCGTGACCTCCATACCTTTGGCTCCCGGTGTCCCCGTTGCTAACGCTCCGGCAATACAAATACCACCCACCACAACGGATGGAATCATATAGGAAACGCCTGTCATCAGATGGTTTTTCACTTTCTTTAGTTCATCCATTACCAATTCGCTCATATCTCTTCCCCCTTCTTCTCTGCTTTTTCGATCACAGCAACCGGATTCTCAATGGCTTTGCCAACTTCCACCATGATGCTTGGCTTACCATGAAACCGTTCTTCTCCTTCTACGTTCACACCCACGGCAAAAATAACAACATTAGCTTCTGCCACATCCTGCATCGACAGCTCATTTTCAATTCCCATCGCTCCTTGGGTTTCAATCTTGATATCATGTCCTCTTTCCAATGCAGCTTTCTCCAAGGCAGCCTGAGCCATATACGTATGGGCAATCCCCGTTGGACATGCACATACAGCAATCATTTTCAAAATACTCCCCCCAATACTTCTAGATTAGAAACCATCCAATTCCCCTCTTGAGAGGGGTGCCTTCAGGCGGGGTGTGTCACGTCCCCCTCCCTATAATCCCATCTCTGCGAATATTGCGACTATTTCCGCTGCACTTATGGCCTGTACCAACCTTTCCCGATAAGAATCATTCATCAGCCCCCTACTAATATTCGCTAAGATTTTCAGATGCAAATCATTCGCTTTCTCCTCTGGTACGCCAATGAGGAAAATAAGTCTGACTTCCTGATCGGTCCTGCTATCCCAGCTAAAGGCTTCTTGGCTTTTGGCAAAAGCGATAAAGGGCTCCTGCACATAGCTGCTTTTGCCATGAGGAATGGCAATACCATAGCCGATGGCAGTAGAAAATAACTCTTCCCGTGCAAGAACTGCCTGCAGAAACCCAGCAACATCATTGACACGACCAAGTTCCACAGCTTTCCGGGCTAAAGTTTTAATGATTTCTTCTTTGTTTTTCGATGTTACATTTAATTCCATAAGTGATTCATGGATAATCATTTTTCGCCCCCATTTCATTTTTTAATACAACGATGATCAAACCTACAGTCCCATTTCTTTAAACATAGCTACTACTTCCGCTGCATCGGAAGTCTGCAGGAGCCGCCTCCTAAAGGACTCATTCGTGAGACCGCCACTCATATGGGTTAGCATTTTAAAATCGAAATCATCGTCCTGCTCTTCTGGTACGCCAATAAGAAAAATGAGCCTCGCTTCATGATCGACTCGATGATCCCAGCAAAACGCCTCATCACTTCTGGCAAAAGCGATGAAGGGAGTCAGGACATAGCGACTTTTGCCGTAGGGAATGGCGATCCCATAGCCGAAGGAAATAGGAAAAGATTCATCCAGGGCAAAAACATCTTCCAGATAGCCTTCTACTTCACTGATACAACCAAGCTCCTTTGCTTTATGGGCTAGGGTTTCGATAATTTCCATTTTGCTTTTGGATTTCATATAGAGTTCGATAAGTGATTCGTGAATGATCATTTTCTTCGATCCTCCAGCGATAGTTTATATTCTTAAAAGACATTTTAATTATTTTCCAGAAAAATGGATTTAGTATTTTCTTTTCGCTATACTATAGATAACAACTACTATAGGAAAATTTTTACTTCTACCCTCCTCTCACTTACAAAATTGCTCATGCAAGTATCATTACTCTTACTTTCAAAATCTTATAGGCTTTATGTATTGAGTTGAAAAGATTGTCCATTTGTAAACAATTCATCACCTCCTTAGCTGGCTTTAGGTTTTGGGGATTTAAATTTTCCATTTAGCAATTTCGAAAGCGTTACTTTTAAAACCGCTGCAAGTTTTAATGCTTCCATAACATCAGGAAGATATTTATCATTTTCCCAATCACTAATTGTTGTTTGGGGAAATCCCGTTTCGGAAAAAAGCTTTGTTTGTGAAATTCTTTTCCCTTTTCTAATTTTTCTTAAATTCTCCCCAAATGTCATGATTTCACCTCCCTTCCATCATTATAACGACACGTCGTTGATTTGTCAACGACGTGTCAGTAACTATTTTTACTTATATGTGATAAAATAACGATAGCACGTTAACAAAGGAGATAATATTATGGATGTAGCAGCTAAAATTGCCACTAGAATCATCGAGTTATGCAATCAAAAAGATATAACAGTTAACAAGTTGGCAGACTTATCTGGCTTAACCCAATCTACAGTAGACAGCATCGTTAACGGCAAGAGTCGCAATCCACAAGTAGTTACCATCTATAAAATTTGCGAAGGTTTGAATATATCGTTATCCGAGTTCTTCTCCGACAATGAAACCATAGATGCAACTTGTAATGATAACGAAATGGACAACTTACCAGAGCATATCAGAAAAGAAATTGATATGGCTAAGGAATTTGTTCTTTATAAACATGGCATAAAAAAATCTACTACAGATAAGTAGCAGATCAAACCGTAGATAAAAAGGGATTTTCGATGCCACACTGGCTCGAAAATCCCTTTTCCATTTTTAGATTTCGAAATATATAGTCAAATACAAAATTTAATTCTTTCGTTCTTTAGCAATGTATCCTCTTTTTGAACAGACCAAAGTACATTTTCATCCGCAAATAATTTATGCTTCGCTACTCTACTAAGTACAACTAAGCCCTCTCCACCAAATTCTTCTATAGCTCTTCGTACATAAGACTTGTCCATTTTGCATAACAAGTACACACATTCAATGTCGGAGTCAAGATTATCTTTGATCCTTATGTTCGTGACACGCGGAGGTAACAAACCTTTTTCACTGATAGAATCAAGTATTGCTGTCGAAGTAATGTGCCCTAAAATAAAATGATCATATTCGTTTATTTCTTCAGCATTGCGAACACTCGTGCCACTCATATCCTTTGCAGCAGGATTAAAGCACTCTAGAACCCGTCTCATTAAAACACCTCTCAATATTAGAATCAATATTTCAAAAACATTTATAGAATGCTTCGGCTGCAAATTTCATAAATTCAGCGGTCTTTTCTCCGCTTCTTGCTATCACCTGAAAGGGCTCTAGCCTTGCAACTTCTGTTTGTAAATCATTTGCAGTTTTCTTGCTACAACCCAAGATATCTTGCATAGAGCTTGCAGAAACTCCTTCACATTGGAATATGTAGGCGAACTCAAGTAATTCCTGAAAGTTAAAAAACTTCTGCTGATAGTCATTTGGTGATTGACTGGCAAAGAAAACAACAATACCTTTAGATCGGCCTTCACGAATAATACGTTCAAGAAATATATTTTTCTGCCCTAAGTAGTTGTGTGCTTCATCTATAACTAGAATAGTACGAATTGTTCTTCTTCCATCGTGGACTGGACTATCTGGTAACGCTGCCATCTCTTTATAGAGTCGTTCAATAACCAAATACCCTACTAGTTCTTTGAGTACTGGCATTGCATGAACATCGATTAAAAGTGTTCTATTTGTGAGCTTCTCAATTGGTTCATTTTCGCTGCCATGCTTCCAGAACAGGTCGAAATCGGATAAGTCTCTTAATACTTCAATGAGGCTATCATCTCTTTTGTTGCCCTCTTCATACATCTCCATTGTAATTTCAAGAACATCTTGAAAGTCGGGAAATGGCAAAGTGGAGTCAGATCTTTTCGCATATGCAGCACGAATTGCCTCAGTCAAGGCACCTTTCTGAACTACTCCTAATTTTGAATTGATAGAGGCGAAACTTTCGGCTTTTTCACGAGCCGACACATTGATTGTTTGTTCATCGTAATTAGGTAGAACAAATGGGTTGATGGGCAATGTCTGACTACCTTGTAAGAGTCTAAAGGGTTGAACCTTTGCAATATCTAGAAATTTTTGATTATCTACTACATCACCTTTGTAATCAAAAAATATGAAGTTAGTTAGGTAGTTTGATTTAATTCGAATGTCCGCAAGAATCTTTAGTAAAAATTGTGTCTTACCTACCCCTGGTTTACCCATTATGGCTAAGTGAGAATTAGCGTGTTTACGAGTATTATTAAACTCAAGAATAATCTCTTTTTTATCGAGAACCGTTTTTCCAATATAGAGATCAAGCCCAGAACCTCGAATTTCTTTACGACCGCTAAATTCTACGAGTTCAGTAATTTTTTTTAAAAGTAATTCTGAACTATGCCCCGATTCTTCAAATATTCGTGATAAATGTTTACAACCATTATCAATATGATTTTTAATAAGTGATTTATTAGAATAAAAGTCATCTTCAATGATATCGGTAATCTTATGTACATAAGCTAAAATCGCCTTAAGGAAAACCTCATCAGTACCTACAAAAGTAGGTCTTTTCATTTCGCTACCACTAAAATTACTGCTTATTGGCAAATCAGCTCCATCTATCAAAAGTGAAACCGAAAAAGCTATTCTTGCTAAAATATATTTTTCAAGTTTTGTCTCAAACCTAAGAGCACTTAATATTTCATCAGATTCAGAACTCGTATATAATCTATCTGCCATTTAAACCTCCCAAAAATAGCCGTTTTTAATCGTCGTAATCTCTTGTTTCTGATTAAACACTAGACTTGCTGCACCGCTCAAATGGCTTTGTAAAGTTCTATAATAGTTGTTATCAATTTCCGTATCAGTTGAAAGAATAATTACCTGCTCACCTGCGTTAGGAAAGTAATTGCGAATAATATTATCCCGATGAGTACTATCTAATCTTGATAGCGGTGTATCAATAATAATAGGCAATTTCAATTCACTTGTTTGAGCTAGTCCCCACAACAGTGCGAGTGCAAAGACCTCTTTTTCACCTGCAGAAAGTCCCGATTTTTTAATTTCTTGACCATTACGGTCTAAAATACGAATCTCAAAACTTTTATCATCAATAGTTATGTCCTTAATTAAGCCACTTTTTGTTGATAATAACTTGTACATTTCAAAGGTTTTTTCTTGTAAAAGGTGAACCTTGTTTTTCCGCATTCTAATAACAAATTGATTTAAAAGTCCCGCAATAGCATCACATTCACTGATAAAATCAGCTTTGACTTTAGAAACATTATGCTTTTCATATAGTTTTTCGATCTCGATTTCAATCTCTCTAATTTTCTTTTCATAACTTAGAATATCTTCTTCCAATATTCTAAGTTGTTCGGTTTTACGGCCTATCTGAGTAGTACAACCCTCAATTTCTGATTGAAGCTGTTCAAAGATGTCTTTTTCAGAATCGGAAGATACGCCACTTTGTAGAGAGGATTCAATTTTCTTAACTTCAACTCCAAGCTCTTTTTTCTCTTCAAGCAAAGGCTGTAAAAGGAAAATATCACTACACTCCAGTTCATCCATCTGCTGAAGTATTTTTGCAGCATCTCGGTCCGAAATGTTTAAAATTTTCTTAATAGAACTTCGCGAGTCTCCTTCACGCAGGAGTGAAGATATCCGCTTTTCAAGTTCAGCCATTTTCTCAGCAGAGAGACGTTCTATATATATCGGCTCAGGTTCTTCTACTACACGGACTATTCTTTTTGCAAGATCAGCCGCATTTTCTTTAATTGCTTCCCCTTGGGCTGACTCTCTTTCACATTCTATCTGTTTGCGGATTCCACTAAACAGACCTCCTAAAAGACTGTAGGGTAGATCTTTTTCACAGAGAATGCGAATTTCATTCTCCACCTGACCCAAACGATTAGCTACTTGCACTCTACGTTTTTCGATTTGTCTAATGGCATCTCGGGATTCAGGCTCTACATTGAAATTTGCCTGAAATCTTTTTTTTGCTTCTTCATTCTGAGTTTTGAATGATTCGAGATCATCTCTTACCTCATCCCGTTCTTTGTTTAACCTTGTAATCTTACTTCTTTGAAGTTTAAGCTCACTCTCCTTAAACTCGAGATCTTCATCCGAGATCTCGACAAATCCCTTTCGTTCTTCTTGTTTTAGATAGAGCAAGTCCGAAGAGAGCTTATTAATATACTCAATTCCCAGGGCTGCTTCTAGTGAGGATTTAAGCCGAACTTCTGAATGATCATCAGCTGCAATCTCTTGTATTTTTTCACCATCAAAAAAGAAAAATTGAGTAATCCCTGGTGGAATAGTTGCTCGAATAAAATCTTGCCACATCTGCTTATTTTGCACCGAGACTCTTTTTCCATCTCGCACAACTACAAGACGTTCTTCAAAGTCTTTTACTTTAGGTTTATCAATGACTCCAGCACTCCAAGAGCGCCTCACTATGAGCGGAGAAGCATCATCCATCTCAATTTCAAGTTCAAAGCTTACGCTGGCATTACCCAAAGCTAATGATTTTCGATTGATAGAACGAAAAATTTCTTCTACCTTGCCCCCATAAAGGCAAAAATTGATCCCTTCCATAATAGCTGTCTTACCAGCACCGTTCATACCGCCAATAAGAAATATCGACTTACCATTTTCACTATCAGGGAAGAGTATATCTGTAGGGAATTGAAAGGATTTATAGTTTTCTATGGTGAATTTTCTAAACTTCATCAGCACCCTCCCCATTAGATACACTTTTTACAATATCCCGAAGAGCATCATAGATACCTGTTCGGCGTTCTTTAAACTCATATTCTTGCACAGTATTCAAAAGTTTAAGAACCTTTTCAAAGTTCACTTGGTGTTGTGAGCACAACTCTCGCAATAGTAATTTATCTTCAACGGATAATTTCATTGTTCAATCACTCCTTCGATAAGGTCTTCGACACGTTTTTTTGTTTGTTCAAGAAGCTGCTCTGATTCTAAACAAGCTTTAATAGAGGCTTGTAATAATTCAGATATACTCTTTTCTAAATGAGCAGCTAATCTTGGAATAACAATCTTATTTACGTCTGTCGGTGATAGATGACCATTCGTAGATCCTGTGATCCATCGTTGGCATTGACTTTGGCCAATTCGATTTGATATAACAGCCAAAAGATAATACGGATCAATATTATCTTTTGTTTTAAGCGATAGCAAGTCACCTGAGAAGGCTACCTCTTTGGATCTTGAAACAATTCCGATTTTTCCTATTGTAGCTCCAGTAATTGCAAGGAGCAAATCACCTGTTTGGGCAACCCTGATTTTAGATGATTGTCTACATTTTTCTCTTGAGTATATTTCAAGTCCTGTTATATCCTTTATACTGACGTATTCAATATTGCCACTTACTACTGCTTTCGCTTGTAGACCTTTAATCGAAGAACTAAGGACATTTCGTAAATAATCAAAGTTTCCTCTTTTACGAAGGTATTTTTCATAGTCAATGTAATCAGGTTTATAGCACTGAGCATCAATTCGATGGCTCCCCACAACCTCGCTAAAAGTAGCTTCATAGCTTTTGTTTTTTTCAAGTACCAACTGATCCATTCCCAACTCTTTTTCGAGAAGTTCTTGAGCTTGGAAGTAGAGGGAGTGTGAGAGGGATTTCAATTTGATTGACCTCTTAAATAGCTCTGCAATTTCTTGCTGATCATCTGTATCAGGTTCATAAATAAATATTTTTCTTAAATTGGGATAAACAATTATGGGTTGAACATTCCCTGATGCGAGTCTAATAATTTGTCTGGACCCAAATCTAGTCATCAAAAATATTACCAAGTAATAAGGATTGATATTAGCAATGCTCATTCTAACAAGATTTTGATTAATCGTACACCTCTCAATATTTTCTGGAACAATTGCTACTTCACCTAACGTTCCAATTGTGGTTATTACTATATCTAGCGGTTTCAGCTCAGCACGTTTAGATTCATTGCTTTCGTTTAAAGAGATATATTTTTTATCCAAAAAATCAATATTACCATTCTTAATATTCTGGTTCCTTAAAAAAACAATACCTTCCTTTGTATAGGTTACACCACCATGTTTACCATCTGTTAATTCAACAATATATTTCGCAACCGGAAATGTTTTGTTCGTCTGACATAAGATATCCATAATCAATTCGTTTTCTGGTTTATAAAATTCTCCATCAAATCTCTGAAATTCTGTTACTCTTGATTGATTAACTTCACTCCAAACAGCCATCAATTCACTCTCCAGAACTCAAATCCGTGTTTCTGAGCAAACTGTACAAAAGCCTCGGCGATACATATCTCATCATCAGATAAACCTTTTGCATCTTTCAAGTCTTTTGATTCTAAATTGAAGTTCACCAAGTCTTGATCAATAACGGGTTGTCCATCGTCGTACTCCATAAAGTTGCCTTCTCCATCAGTAAGGTATTCGTAGTCGCCTGAATTGTTTTTGCCTCCTTTTTCTGAAACGGCCATAAAAATTGGGTAATCCAATTTCTTAGCTACTTCGGCATCTATCCAACGCTCTTTAAGTGCTCCCACCACCTCATCATCCACAAGTAGTAGTTGCAACTTGCCACGGTTGGTGAGTTTCTTTAGTTCCTCTTCTGCATTAGGAATAGTAATTTCTAATGCTTTTATGGTTGACTTAATTCTTTTGGTCTGTTCTTTCCGTTTCGCTTTGAGTTCCTTTTCATCAGCTTTAAGTTTTTCTTTAAGGGGCTTTAGCTCTGCAGTTAATTCTTTCTTAGCTCCAGCCCAATTATTTGAAAGAATATCTATCTCTTGTTGGGCTTTCGTCTTTAAGGCTTCAAGATCAGATTCAATGTCTTCTATTTTTTGCTTCTCATACAAGAGTTCTCTTCGTAGAGATGCAATGTATTCAGTTGCTCGTTCAATTAGGTCAGCAAGCTCTGGAGCTTCTTCAGATCTATCATCTGCATTTTCTTCTGTTTCGGTTGCTTCGGATTCTAATTCTCCAAAGCTTTCGAACAGAATGTTTGCAATAGCTTCTGGTATATTTTCATCTGGTATATCTACTTCATTTTTAAACTGACTTAATAGCTCTTTGATTTCAGTTTCATAATCAGGGCAAGCAGCGGCTACTTCTTGTTTGACAAACTCAATCTTTGCAATCTCTGCTTCGGTATATTTTTGCACAAAAAGAACTGATGTCTTCGTTCCTGTATGAGGCTTAAATGTATTGGGGTGTAAACCAACCACGGCAAGCAACCGAGCCTTACGCAAGATCCATTCACGGATGAATGCGAGAGATGAGTTGTTGAATTTACCCTGTGGCAAAACAATAGCCGCGCGACCGCCTGGTTTTAAGAATTTAAGGATTCGTTCAATAAAAAGAACATCTCGCTCCTCTTTGGCAGCTTTGTTCTTACCTCTTTTGAGTGCAGGCTTTGCTAAATCATAGTGAGAAAGCATCTTTTTATCTTTCATCTCGCCAGCAAAAGGCGGATTAGCAAGAATTACATCAAATTGAAGTTCATCAAAGTATTTCCATGCAAGGTCATCATCTTTTAGGACATTTGGCTCATCTTCCTTTGACGGCTTGTTTTTAAGAAGTTTTGCCTCTAACAACTTACTCATTAATTTTTGTCCAGACTGGGTTTCATACCATGTTTTAGGGTCTAAACTGCTTACGTCAGGACCAAATATATTGGTATGTCCATCTCCAGCAATAAGCATCAATGCACGGGAAGTTTTAGCAGCTCTCTCTTCGAAATCAACACCCCACAAGTACTTTGCAGCGTAGCGGTGTTTTCTGAGCTCTCGACTATCGTTATCATGGGCTGGGTAGCACCATTCCATAGCGTGTAACAGAAATCCTGCAGATCCACAAGATGGGTCCATCACAAATTCTGTTTTCGTCGGGTTCATCATTCTTACACACATTTCAACAACATGGCGTGGTGTAAAGAACTGTCCTTTTTTCTTTTTTGCTTCTGTTGGTAAGAGGTATTCAAATGCATCATCCATAATCCGAAGATTTGAACCCATTAAACGAACACCTTCAATTGGACCAATACAAATTTGCAAATGTCTTTTAGTAAGTTCAATATCTTCACCTGGTTTAAAAATACCGGGCCACTCGTTACAAGCTTTTCTGAAAAGGTTGTTTATTCTTTCATAAGTAATTTCCGGGTCCAACGCCTTTGTGAATTGAATTTCTTGATTTTGACGAACTTCTAAAGCTTCTTTTTCATCCCATATTTTAGCGAAAATCATTTTGAATATCTCATTAAACTCATCTTTACCACTATCAGCAAGTACGAGTTCCTCAAGATCTTGAATAATCTTTTTAAAGTTAAAACTCTTTTTAAGATGAGCAAGAGTTTTCTTGGCTTCAAGAACATCTTTTGGCTCTTGCCCTCTCTTAGGGATATCTACAAGAGTATCATCAAAATTTGCAGGGTAAGGTCTGAACAGAATAATGTTATCACTTCCGTTTGACCAAACTCCTACAGGCGACCCCTGAGCATTAAGATAACTTTTTAGTTGTTCAATGCCGTCTTTGCGTTTGGGCTTTTTAACTTCAATGATGATCTTGGGTGTTTGCTTTGTATTATCTGTATATACAACAATATCTGCCGCTTTAGCATTAACTTCAGTTCCAAAATATACACTCTTTTCAAGATCAATCTCATCTGCCTTATACTCATAAGTGTTGAGTAGTTTATAAACCCAAAGCTGACGGACAATTTCTTCAGGATTTGATTTTCCATTTTCATCAAAGACCTGCACTTCTTCCTTGCCAGAAGAAAAAGGAACAAAGCTTTTCAAGTAATATTTAGTTTTTCCTGCATCACGACCAAACTCTGATGTCCTTGGATAAATATTAACTATATTATGAATGGGTTTTCCCAGCGTATCAAACTCAGTAAGTTCATATAATGTTTTAGGATCTTTAAAAATTTTATCTAAAATTTCTCTAGTATTCATGTTTTTCTCCTCTATTGGGCGTTTTTTTATTTTGATAAGGTAAATAACACCTAATTTGCAGTTTTACATTTTTAAATACTCTTACATGTAAATAGTTGGTATTTAACTTACTTTTCAGCTGGCAAAAATACTGCTTTCTGCAAACTAACTGTACCATCACGCTCTATTTTGAAAATAACGCGATCTCCCTCACAAATCTTTAGAAATTCTCTAACCTCTTTGGGAATTGTTGTTAAGCCCTTTTGGCTGACCGTCGCCACACATACTTTTTCTTCAGGTATATTCATATTACTTACCGCCTTAGATTCTAAGATTATTAGTTACTAGTTACTTCTATGATAATTGTCGAAAATCCTGTTAAATCATTCCTAATATGTATAAAATGCAAAGATTCCATGGTCTTATCCGAATCAGCAACTGTAAACTTCTCAAAACTTATCGGGACGGTTCTTGACTTGAATTATCTAAAACGATTTCCCTACTATGTTTGTTAGTAGCTATTTACTTTTAAAAAAATTTCCTATTTTACATTTCAACTTTAGTCATTGATTTTCCTTGTTTGACAAAAAATACAACACCTGTTTTTCAGAGCATTGTATTTAAAGAGTAACATTCAGCTTCCTGACAATCCAAACGGTCACAAATAAATGCTGCCGATTTATCCCATGTAAATAGAACAAGGTAGAAGCAACAACAACGTCGCTTCTACCTGTTAGTCATCTCCATTTATAGTCCGTCCCACTTGAGACACTAAGTCGAGTAGAAGTGCGCCTCACGACGCGCAACCCTCACGGAACCGTGCGGGTTGCAGATCG
>NZ_JAJHJB010000125.1:0-829 GCF_020819555.1 Pelosinus baikalensis | reverse complement strand
AGCGTAGACAGCTAGGTAATGGGCCGTAAGCCGTTAGGTTGAAGGGATTGAGCTTCGAAATTCGCACTAACATGGGAAGGCCGATGTACTCAGGAGTGCAGAAGGCAATATTGTGGTTTTCGTTAAATGGCGAGAGAATCACCACTTCCTCGGAGTCGATGACCATGGCACGTTATACATTGATATGTTACGGCAACTCGGGAGATCCTTTAGGTCTCAACCTTTATTAGGAAGAGTAATGACGAACAAGCGATAATAAAGTGAGGGCTGTCAAATGCCTAAAGGAAGTCGGATAGCGGCATAGTACCAATGAAGTCGGGTAACTCTGATGGAGGAAAGGCCGCTACCTGTCACTGCCCTTGAAAGGGAAACATTTACTACACACAGAGGTAGGTGCAAAATGGAAACAAAGCTAACAAGGATAACAGACTTAGCGAAAACAAATCAGGATATGGTGTTCACTTCTTTAGCTCATCTACTTGATGAGGACAACCTTAAACAATGCCATCATGAACTTCCTAGCGGGAAAGCAACAGGTGTGAAGGGTGTCACTAAAGAGAAATATGGAGAGGCATTGGATGAAAACATTGAAAAGCTAGTAGAACGATTAAAGAAAAAGGCTTACCGACCTGTTCCAGTTAAGCGGACTTACATCAATAAGCCTGGTTCGAAGAAGAAAAGACCGCTAGGTATTCCAGACCATGAGGATAAAATCGTTCAACGTGCCTTGGCAAAGATCTTGAACGCAATCTATGAGAATGACTTCCTTGATAGCTCGTTTGGATTTCGACCAAACAGAAGTTGTCACGATGCGTTAAAGATTTTAAAT
>NZ_JAJHJB010000124.1:0-834 GCF_020819555.1 Pelosinus baikalensis | reverse complement strand
AAATGAAAAAGGCAGATTCCTTAAAAATAAGGGACCTGACGTCCTAACAGTTGGTAAAAGTTATTGGTTTTATAGCACTAGGTTGATTGTAACGGAAGGTGCGAGACTCCTGCGGGATCAGCGGGAGGCCACTGAAAATCTGCCTGTTTTTTAGATTTTCTTGAGAACCTAACGAAAAAAGCCAGTTCAATTCAAAATACGAATTGTAGTGCACCCCAAAAGTTAGAGTCAAAATCTAACTTTTGGGGTGTTTTATTATGGCGAAATATAGTGAATCATTTAAGCTGAAGGTCGTAAAGGAATATCTAGGTGGTCCACTTGGTATCGAACTTTTAGCGCGCAAATATGAGATAAAATCACATAGACAGCTTTTGTATTGGGTGCAGTTATATAAGGAACATGGCGCAGCCGGCCTAGCCAGAACGAAGAAAAACAAAGCTTATACTGTTCAATTCAAACTGGATGTACTAAGCTTTATGAAAAGGACAGGCGCTTCGCTGACGGAAACCGCTCTGGAATTCGGATTGACCAACCCGCCAATGATCTCCTCGTGGAAGAAAAGGCTCCTAGAGGGTGGAGCCGAAGCCCTGTCCAGACCGAGAGGACGGCCATCTATGAAGCATAAAACAAAGATTGAACAGGTGAAGCATCCACACAAAAAAATTGAGATGACACGGGAACAGAAGCTGGAACGGGACAATGAACTCCTCCGGCTGGAGGTAGAATACTTAAAAAAGTTGCGAGCTTTTCAGATGGACCCGGAGGGCTATCTCGAAAAGCACAAGCAGCAATATCATTCGAACTCAAAAAAAATTCCAACTGAAGGACGTCCTT
>NZ_JAJHJB010000123.1:0-853 GCF_020819555.1 Pelosinus baikalensis | reverse complement strand
ACTATGCAAAAAGTGAAAATGGCTGTGGTTGCTTGCAATACTATGACAGCCTTGGTCTTGAAATGGCAAAGAAACAATATCCGTTTACGTTTTAGTAACGATTATTTTAAGAGGAATGAAGCCTGTGGTTCATTCCTCTATTGTGTTTTTATTCAAAAAATTCATTGCTGTAGGGGGCTGATGATACTATTTTAACTACTTATTAATGCAATCCGAATAGAAGCATTGACGTTAGTTTGTGTTCCTCCTGCTAACGTTTGCAAGGTAACTGCAGCAGCACTAGTATGATTTCTAACAGTTAATACATCACCAGCAGCAGCGGTGATAATTAACGTACCTGGATTAGGTTGCGTACCAGCCCCAGAGCCATAGGTACTGCCGGCAACAGGAGCGTCGTTTTGGAAGAGGGTGAACTGGTTTGGCTCTACACCTGCAACTATGAATGAGATTTCATAATCACCAGCACTACCAAGAACAATAGAAGCTGTTCCTGGTGCATGGGTAATGGCGCCTACAATAACACCGTTATCACTAAATGTTATATCTGCTTCTAGTGCAACAACTTGAGCAGCTAAATTATAGACGTAGGCGTATTCCGATAAGCCAAGAAGTCCGGTCGCGCCAGTAGCACCCGTAGCTCCGGTAGCACCCGTATCTCCCGTTGCGCCAGTAGCACCAGCGGCACCAGCAGCTCCCGTTGCGCCCGTAGCACCAGCATCACCGGTAGCTCCAGTAGGGCCGGTAGCTCCAGTAGAGCCAGTAGCGCCAGCAGCACCAGCATCGCCAGTAGCTCCAGTAGGGCCAGTAGCTCCAGTAGCGCCAGCAGCACCAGCATCGCCAGTAGCTCCAGTAG
>NZ_JAJHJB010000121.1:0-1039 GCF_020819555.1 Pelosinus baikalensis | reverse complement strand
TCGCAATAGTTTATTCATAACAGCGCCCAACGATTGTTTCCTGGTTTTAGTCTGTATCTTCTTCTGGTAATAGTCATATATCACCGAATTTACCAACGCCCCCTTAGCATTCTTACGTATAGCCGTTGTTGCAACCATATAGAGTGAACGTCTTAAGAAAGGAGATCCTCTTTTGGTCACCCTGTTTTTAGTGCCCACATAATTGCCCGACTGGCGTACAGATGGATCCATTCCACAATAAGCTACAAGTTGTTTCGCATTAGTAAACCTATTGATATCACCAATCTCTCCCAAGATAAGCGATGCCAAAATAGCCCCAATCCCGGGAATACTTTTGAGTAAAATAAATTCAGGTAGTTGATTTGCCACTTCATCGATCTGATTATCAAGGGCTTTTAATTGATGATCCATGAACAGCACACCATTAGCATAGAATTGTACAGTAGTAACATTGGCTGCTAAGTCAATTCCAGTAACCTCAGCATCCCTGGCGCAATCTAGCAAAGCTCTATATTTTTTATCCCCGTAGTTTTTACCCTTCCTCGGTAATGTTTCTAACATCGATACAATTGCTTGCTGATTTACCTCTTTTAGCCACTCCGATGGAGCGGTAAAGGTGGTTAATAGCGTGAGTGCGGTCAACGATGCGGGATTTAGGACTTTAGGAAATAAGGGAGCTACTTGTTCGATGGCAGCAACTAATTGATTCAACAGCGTAGTTCTCTGATTGGCAAGCTGAAACCTGGTTCTAGTCAAGATCTTCAAATTTGCGAATGCATCGCTGGGGATATAGGCAGGATGGAAATCTTGCAGGAAGAGTAATTTGGCCAACTCAAATGCGTCTACAGAGTCTGTTTTGACTTTTCTTACGACAGAATTTTTGATAGAATGAGAAATGAGGGGATTGATGAGGTAGACTTCAAACCCCTGTTTTATGAAAAAGTGGACGATACGCGCTGAGTAGTGACCTGTGGATTCTAGGGAGATGACCGGTTTACTGCTAAACGTTTCTTCCACTTTTTTTATTTGCCCGAGAGCA
>NZ_JAJHJB010000120.1:0-1062 GCF_020819555.1 Pelosinus baikalensis | reverse complement strand
GATAGATTGTAAAATGAAGTGCGACAGTTAAATAACAATAAATAGCTCACAGAGCTAACCTTCGTGTAGAATGAAATCACCACAACACCATTCGACGGAGGTTATCCTATGAGCTACCACCATCTTAGCACATTTGATCGTGCACATATACAACTATTGAATAATTTAGGTTACTCTACTCGCAAAATTGGAATTGAACTAGGGCGTCATCACTCCAGCATTGCTCGTGAATTAGTTAGGAACAATACAAAAGGCGATTATCAGGCTGAGGATGCTCATTCTCAATACCACCTGCGCAGAACTTACTCTAAGCCTTGCGGGAAGTGTGATAAAGTAATTATTGACGTAATAACCGAAAAGCTATACCTTACCTGGTCACCTGAACAAATTGCCAATACTGTTCTTCTTGGTAAGCTTAGCTTTAAAACTATTTATAATTGGATATATCAAGGGAAGCTATCGGTGGCTGAGAAAGTATTAAGACATAAGGGAAAACGTCACCAACCAGCAGAAAAGCGTGGTAAGTTTGCCATTGGAATGTCTATTGTAGAGCGTCCTAAAGAAGTGAAAAATAGGCAAGTCTTTGGGCATTGGGAACTAGACACAATGGTTTCTAGTCGCGGTAAGAGTAAGGGCTGTTTTGCTACTTTTGTAGAAAGAAAAAGTAGACTTTATACGGCGATTAAAATCCCTGATCGTACAGCTAATTCTATGGAGAATGCTATTAACTATCTCTGGGATGTATTACCTTCAGGTTCCTTTAAATCGGCAACAACAGATCGTGGCAAAGAGTTTGCTTGTCATGCAGCCATTAAAGAAAAGTTGGGATTAGACTTATACTTTGCTGATCCCTATTGTTCTTGGCAACGAGGAAGCAATGAAAATTCGAATGGATTACTCCGCGAATTTTACCCTAAAAAAACGGATCTTTCCCTCGTTCATAAGCAAGATTTAATGGGCAAGCTATTTTTAATTAACTCTAGGCCTAAAAAGTGCTTAGATTGGAAATCACCCATTGATGTTTTTCTACACGAAGTGTCGCACTTGAATTGACAATTCATC
>NZ_JAJHJB010000119.1:0-1080 GCF_020819555.1 Pelosinus baikalensis | reverse complement strand
TAGTAGAGGGCGATGCCATGGAATGTAAAATGACTGGATCAGGAATTGGCGATTTTTCCATATACGGATTATCATTTTTTCGGCAAGTACGACATTCCATGGTTTCGCGATAATAGTCAATCACTCTGACTTGAGCCGGAATGAATTCTAACTCGGAGCGGACGAATTCTTCCCCTACCGATACTAGTCCATCCCCGCAGGTGTCGCAAGTTCGGTCTTCTTCGGCAAGTCGGTAAACCTTTTTAACATGTTCAAGGTCTTTTAAAAGTTCTTTCCGCTGACCTTTAAACCGTTTTTTTCGGTAGTTATCCGCTTCTTTGCTTAGATCTGTTTCTCCTACTTCAGGGTTGGCCTTGCTTTCTGCTTCATCAAAAAAAGATTCTTCCTCATCAAAAAGAGATACCTGTCCTAAGGAAAGAACAGCTGTTTTTTCAGAGCTTTTGCCAAAGAGCTTACGAGTCAGATAGTCAATTGTATTATGAAGCCGCTTATTCTCTTGCTCTAATTCCGTTATGCGTTTTTCGAAAGTAGCCATTCGTTCAGATACTGTCATAACAAATTCCTTAAATGTTATTTTATGTATCTATTATACCATAAAAATACCGTAAAAGCCACGTTTTATAAGGCTTCACGGTGTTCTTCATCATTTTATCCAAGAACTTGTATCCATCTTTTGTACCGCTTTAGGCTGGTCAACGCAAAGCCCTTCCAAAAGCCAGCGAAGCTGCTGATCGGTAATGGTACGGACAGATTCAGCACTTTTGGGCCATTGGAATGTTCCGCTTTCAAGACGTTTATACAATAAAACAAAGCCATCTTCTTCCCAAAAGAGTGCCTTCATTCGGTCACGTCGCCGTCCGCAGAACAAAAACAGGCTACTTTGAAACGGGTTTAACTGGAAAGTATGCTTTACAATCATCATGAGTCCGTCAATAGATTTGCGCATGTCGGTATAGCCACAAGCAATATAGATTTGCTCGGCTTTTGAGATATCACCGAACAAGGCTAAGTGCCTTCAAAGTATTTTCAATTAAGGCTGTGGATGCTCCGTTATGAAGTGCGAGCGTAACGGAGCCCATC
>NZ_JAJHJB010000118.1:0-1185 GCF_020819555.1 Pelosinus baikalensis | reverse complement strand
CTGGGAATGAATTTGACCCCAGTCCTTGCGACGGCCTGTCCATTTTTTCGTAATATCCATCATAGCCAAGTATAGCATTTTTAATAAGCTGTCATCGGTCGGGAAAACCGATTTAGCCTTTGTTACTTTACGCAGCTGGCGGTTGAAGTTTTCTATCGCATTCGTGGTATAAATTAGCGTCCTTACTTCCTGTGGATATTTAAAATAGGTAGATAAATTAGCCCAATTAGACCTCCACGACAATGCAATCTTCGGATATTTTGCACTCCACTTTTCATCAAATGCATCAAGTTGATATAAAGCAGTCTGCTCATCTACGGCAGCATAAACCGCTTTCAGATCGGCCATCAATGCTTTGATATCCTTGTATGAAACAAATTTTGTTGAGTTGCGAATTTGATGAATTACGCACTGTTGGATTTCCGTCTTTGGAAAACCAGCTTCGATAGCGTTAGAAAAACCAGTAAGGCCATCAACGCAAGCAATTAAAATATCTTCTACACCACGATTTTTTAGGCTGTTTAAAATTCCAAGCCAGAACTTGGCGCTTTCATTTTCACCTACCCACATACCTAGAATGTCGCGAATGCCGTCCATTTGAACGCCAATAGCAATGTAAACAGCTTTTTTAACAATCTGGCCTTCGCTACGAACATGGAAATGGATTGCGTCCATGAATACAACGGCATATATGTTCTCTAAGGGCCTCACTTGCCATTCCTTCACTACAGGAAGGATTTTATCAGTAACACGGCTGATCGTGCTATCAGATACCTCTATCCCGTAAATATCTCGAATATGACTTTCAATATCACTTGTGGTCATACCCTTGGCGTACATGGATAAAATCTTTTCTTCAATATCACCACTGAGCGTAGTTTGGTTTTTCTTTACGAGTTGTGGTTCAAAATCACCTTTGCGATCTCTTGGAACAGCGATTTCTATATCACCAAGGCTAGTCTTTAACGTTTTTTCGCTATAGCCGTTGCGACTATTATCGGTTTCTTTGTTGCGATAGTCGTATTTTCTATAGCCCAATTCTTCATCTAATTCGCCTTCAAGGCCGTTTTCTAACACAGTGCTTACCATTTCTTTGAACAGTTCTTGTACACCAGCAACATCGTTAATTCCGGCTCCTTGAAGTAGCTCCAATAATTTTTTCCGTTGTTCTCTACGTTCAGGGGT
>NZ_JAJHJB010000117.1:0-1192 GCF_020819555.1 Pelosinus baikalensis | reverse complement strand
AATTGGTGCATTAGTACTCAATTGACTGCACCTCCTAACAAAATATTCTATCTAAATATATTTTTTTATATACACTTACTCTCTTACACTTTCAAAATCCATTTTTAAATTTGAAAAGTACCTACTAGGCAAGCGAATAATTTTCCCCTGATTATCGGTAAATACATTTTGAGTATTACCTGTAGCTAATAGTACTCCATCGGCTTCCCGAACAATTTTATATGTAAAAACCATCTTTACTGGTGATACTTCCGTCATTGTTGTTTCAATTAGAATATAATCATCAAATTTGGCAGAAGCACAATACTGACAATCTACATGAGTTATCGGAAAAACAATGTTATCAGCCATCATTTCAAGCAAAGAGATGTTAACCTGTCTTAAATATTCTACTCGCCCCATTTCAAACCAACGAAAATAGTTAGCATGATGTACAACACCCATCATATCTGTTTCAACAAAGCGAACTTTCTCTCGTACCGTAATCATAATTGAATCCTCACTTATTCATATTTGCTTATTAGCATAAGCTACGTCCAAGCAAAACAAATGCCCACAAGCAGCTATCTTATGCCGTGGGTCGTAAATCAGGCTCACACATTATAAAGAAGAGTCTTATGGCCATTCCGTCAACGAACAAAGCCTATTATTTATTGTACTTTTCTTTTTTATTTTTGTCAAAAAAACTTTTGACAAATCATAGCACTACTTCTTGAAGTTAGACCTATTATAAATACTAAGAAATTTGAACCTGTTGTAAAGTCCTCTGATGTAAAATATATATCCAATTTTAAATAGGAGCTAATCTTTTGTCGTTATGCTTACATAATGACGACACAATGTTATCACTATTTAAATAGTATAATAAGAGTTAATATTTTGCTAAAGGAGGTCAATCTTATTATGTCCTTTGACGATACATCAATGACTAGATTCTCACCTATAGTTCCTAAGTTCCCACTATGCACATCTCCAGCAAACTGCTATTGTATCGATACTAACTTCTGTTGTATCGATACTACTAAGCCTACGGCCCCACTGGTGCTACTGGCATAACTGGAGCTACCGGCCCTACCGGCCCTACTGGAGCTACTGGAGCTACTGGCGATGCTGGTGCTGCTGGCGCTACTGGAGCTACCGGCCCTACTGGAGCTACTGGCGATGCTGGTGCTGCTGGCGCTACTGGAGCTAC
>NZ_JAJHJB010000116.1:0-1215 GCF_020819555.1 Pelosinus baikalensis | reverse complement strand
CTGCTGAGATTAAGGAGCCAATCAATAAGCCAGGTGATATTTGGCAGCTTGGCCGCCATCGGCTTATGTGTGGTGATGCGACTCTTATTTCTGATGTGGAAAGGTTGATGGATGGTAGGTTGGCATCGATGGTATTTACGGATCCACCTTATAATGTCGCTTACGAGGGCGGGACAGTAGATAAACTGACTATTAAGAATGATAATATGTCAGCTGATAAGTTTAATCAATTCTTACATGATGCATTCACATCTATGTTTATTGCGACAGAGCCGGGTGGTGCTATCTATATTTGTCATGCTGATTCCGAGGGGGCGAATTTCCGCGGTGCATTACAGGATGCAGGCTGGCTTTTAAAGCAGTGTCTGGTCTGGGCAAAAAATCAATTTGTAATAGGCAGGCAGGATTATCAGTGGCAGCATGAACCTATCCTTTATGGATGGAAGCCTGGTGCAGCTCATCGGTTTTATGGTGGCCGTAAACAAGGGACTGTATTTGAAGAAGCAGCGCCAATCATCGTCAGAGAAGACAATGAGGGGGCGCTGCTTACTTTTACGGCTGGTATTCAGATGGTGACTATACGAGTTCCGTCCTTTGAGATATTGAAGTCAGGTGATGATAGCTTATCCACTGTGTGGCGCTTTGAAAAGCCTCTACGAAATGGTGAGCATCCAACTATGAAGCCAATCGGGCTGTGTGCCCGAGCTATACAGAATAGCAGCCGGTCAGGTGATATTATAGCTGATTTCTTCGGTGGATCCGGAAGTACGTTAATGGCGGCTGAGCAGACTGAGAGAAGTTGTTATATAGCTGAGATTGATCCTATCTATTGTGATGTTATTATTAGACGATGGGAAGCTTTCACAGGATTAAAAGCAACTTTAATTATATAAAAGATAGAGGGTGGACGCGCTAACGTCCACCCCTTTTCTGGGCACTCCCAGCAGGAGATAGTAGGCTACACTGTGGCCACAGATCTTCTCCAACTACTATCTCGTATCCATTTTAAAGCATGGATGGGGGTGCCGGCAATCGACAAAACGAACAAATGTTCGATTAGAAATAAGAATAGCTTGCTAATTCAGCATCATGCTTCGATTTGCGAAGGAATTCAAGATTCCAAAGTAAAGTACCGTAAAATTGTTCAGGCAGGCATCGCTAAGTGGGTGAGTGATTTTCAAAAGGGTAATATCGAGATTAACAGTGTAGATGATT